>CBDUQO010000076.1:0-9556 GCA_965369365.1 uncultured Methanosarcinales archaeon | reverse complement strand
TACCGACACCGATCCAGGTGTCCGCAAGTGCTATCGTTGAAGGAAGAAGCCCCTTTCGATAGGGAGGGGTAGTTCACTTGGCTCTTTGACAATTCGCGAGTGCAAACATCTTTAAACGATCTTAAGGGTGCGCAATGGACAGTTGTTGCGGCGGGACCCGCCACCAGCAATCGGTTGAACTTGCAGTCACTGACGCGATTATGGGTGTGTGTACCTCACATACACTGGTGTATTCTTCCCCGACCGTCCGGAATAATCGAGACTGTCACACCATTGGGGGTTACATGAGATTCCATGAATCTATTCAGGTGAGTTATAAGTAAAATATGTGAAATCAGTGTCCATCTATGGCTAAAAGCTGTTATCAGCCACAGATTTCACAGATGTACACCGATTAAATGTTATTTTCCCAAGAGCGAGATCCATTCAAGAGTCGAGAGGTTTCATACTATACTTGGACTTATCCGACCGCACCAACGACGAGGCTGTGACCCGAACACCGCACAATGTGACAGCCCCGGAATAATCAGATGATTTATATGTTGTAAGTTTCAAATTAGACCCCTATAGGTGGTTAGTCATGAGATATGAAATCACAGGAGATAATCTGGAGGTCGTAACCATTCATCTGGACGGAGGCGAAATGGTGTACGCAGAGGCTGGCGCGATGAACCACATGAGCGCGAACATGCAGATGGAGGCAAAGATGAAAGGCGGACTGCTCGGCGGTCTCAAGCGGAAATTTAGCGGAGAATCCCTCTTTCTCACCGAATTCACACCATCCGGCAGCAGTAGCTATGTGGCGTTTGCAGGAAACGTTCCAGGGAGGATCAGACCGATCGAACTACATGGAAATGTCTTTATGGCACAGAAAGATGCGTTCCTCTGCGCAGAAAGTGGTGTGGATCTGGACATAGCATTTACACAGAAACTCGGAGCCGGATTCTTCGGCGGTGAGGGATTCATCCTCGAGAAGTTCAGCGGAGATGGGACCGTCTTCATACACGCCTGCGGAGACTTCGTTGAGATGGATCTTTCCGACGGTGAGACTGTGTTGGTGGACACGGGCTCAGTCGTGGGCTTCGATGCCACCGTGGGATACAATATTAAACGCGCTGGCGGGATTAAGACATCGCTCTTTGGAGGGGAAGGTATCTTTCTGACAACGCTGACCGGCCCGGGTCACGTCATCCTGCAGTCGATGACGATAGCAAACCTCGCAGCCGCAGTGCGCCCGTTCATGCCGAGCGGAACGTCGGGGCGACAATCGTCGTCGGGAGTTCTGGGAAACCTTCTCGGAGACTGATAACGAGTGAAATACTCTTTCTTATTTCCGGAACACGAAAAATTGCATCATTCATTCGCAACTTCAGCATTCGTGGGATTCGTAAATTCATACCATTCGTGCTAAAATCACGAATGGTACGAGAGTGCCGAGATAAATTCATACTCGCCAGCTGGTGAAAATCCGAGCCTCGAGGAAAGGATAGCCACCACCTCAGAACTGAACCCCGCACCCGAGGCTGGTAACAGACTGCTGTGAGGCCGGGGGAATGGGATACTATGCCGCAATCGAAAAGGTGAAGGTTATAAGCCCCGAAATTTCGATAATCCTGGAAGCCGACGTTCTTCGTGTAACGGAAGGCAG
Source organism: uncultured Methanosarcinales archaeon (assembly GCA_965369365.1). GTDB lineage: Archaea > Halobacteriota > Methanosarcinia > Methanosarcinales > Methanogasteraceae > Methanogaster_D. The sequence continues at coordinate 7,908 of CBDUQO010000076.1, read as the reverse complement.
CATTCGCATCACCGTTAGTATCTGTAATTAAATTAAAGTAGCATCTTTATATAGTTGTACTTCCCATCATATATAATGGATACAGAAGAAATCCGAAGTATATACGAAACGATGCAGCAATTCCTAAACGAGCGGGACAAAAGGTTATTGGTCGCCGCGATGGCAAAGATATAGGGGTATGGTGGAATCTCAAAAGTGTCTAAGGAAACAGGATTATCCCGAAAATTGATTTCAAAGGGTTGTTTTGAATTGGATAATCCTGCTGAATTAGATACTACAAGGATTCGAAAAACGGGTGCTGGACGGAAGAAGATCACAGATACAGATCCTACCCTATTAACGGACCTGGAACGTCTTATTGAGCCTGTAACTCGTGGCGATCTGGAATCAAACTTACGTTGGACATGCAAAAGTACCCGTAATCTATCAAAAGAGCTTAACCGCATGAATTATAAGGTGAGCCACAATAAAGTAGGTGAACTACTCCATCAATTAGGTTACAGTTTACAGTCCAATCAAAAAGTCTTGGAAGGGTCTGATCATCCGGATCGCGATGATCAATTCAAATATATAAACGAAAAATCCAATGAATTCCAACAATTTGGAGAACCAGTGATTTCAGTGGATACAAAGAAGAAAGAATTGGTGGGAAATTTTAAAAATGGCGGTCGTGAACTTAGACCGAAAGGAAATCCGGAAAAAGTTAATGTGCATGATTTTCCGATACTGGGTCTTGGCAAAGTGAACCCTTATGGCGTTTACGACGTTTTTACCAACTCTGCATGGGTCAGTGTGGGCACAGATCATGACACTGCAGCATTCGCAGTGGCAACCATACGCCGGTGGTGGTGCATGATGGGCAAAAGCAACTACCCGGAAGCGAAAAAACTCTTGATTACCGCGGACGGAGGTGGCAGCAATGGCTATCGGTTGAAGTTGTGGAAGGCTGAGTTGCAGAAATTGGCAGACGAAACCAAACTGGAGATATCGATCTGCCATTTTCCACCAGGCACAAGTAAATGGAATAAGATTGAACACAGACTCTTCGCTTTCATAACTCAAAACTGGAGGGGTAAACCCCTTGTAAGCCATGAAGTTATCGTGAACCTCATTGCAGCCACCACTACCGAAAAAGGACTTCGTGTGCAATGCAAACTTGACACAGATCAATATCCCTTGGGGATCAAGGTGCCGGATGAAGAGCTGGAACTGATCAATATCATGAGAGATGAATTTCACGGGGAGTGGAACTATACGATCCTCCCACGCGACAATTGAGTTAATACATTAATTTAATTACAATCCCTTAGCCTCAATATCCGACTCGTTTACGATTGTCCGGCACCGGATCGATATCACTCTTCGGCATCCGCATCACCTCACGCACCGAGTCAACCACCATGCCGATCGGAGCATCCTGCGACTCGACAACAATGATCCTCTGGCTCGTGCTCGTTTCTCCCGAGCTCATCGAACCAAGCCGACTCTTGAGGTCGGTCACGGTTGTGACCTGACCTCTTAAGTTAGTTACGCCGAGCACATAGTCCGGCGAATTCGGAACGGGTGAGACATCCCGCATCGCGGTGATCTCTCGCACCTGATCGACCTCAACGCCATACAGACCATCCGCAAGCGTGAAGACAACGAGAATCGCCTCGTCGCTGCCAGCATCATCGATCATGCCCATGTTCATCCTCCGATACCGTGAACTTGTTCAGTCCTTCCATCAGTTCATGTGCGACATCCGCGAGACCCTGCGCCTCGGAAGTCAGTTCCTGGATCGCGGAGGTCTGTTCCTCCACCGACGAGGAGCTTTCCTCTGCGGCAGACGCACTCTCTTCTGATATGCTTGCAACCTCATCCATTCCTACCACAACCCGCTTGACAACCTCGGTCACGGATTTAGCGCCCGCATCGATCTCTTGCACCATACTACTAACCTCGTCGATCGATTCTATGATCTTATCAACTCCATCCAGCGCCGTGTGCAGCAGCTCGCCACCTTTTGCCGACTCGTCAACAGCGGTTCCGGTTGCGCTTATTGCGTTCTCGCCTGACTCCTGGATTTGCCCGATTGCAACCGCCGATTCGCCAGCCGCTTCCTTGACCTTCTCTGCAAGGTTCTTAACCGCATCAGCAACAACCGCAAAGCCCCTTCCGGCTTCGCCTGCTCTCGCAGCTTCAATCAACGCATTTAGCCCGAGCATATTGGTCTGGTCAGCAACATCGGTGATGACTACCCATATCCCCGACCTGATCAATCGCAGTGTTCATCCCTGAAACGGTCTCTGAGGTCTTTGCAACACTTTCCTGGATCTGTACCAGTCCATCAAGCGTTTTTTGTGCAGCTTCCTGTACTTCGTGCGATACCTGGACCGCATCCTGCGCTTTCTCGGCTGATTTGCTTGCGCTGATGGATGTTTGATTGATCTCTGTTGCCACGTCCTCAATGTCTCTTGCAGTCACCTGTGCAAGTTCCGCAAGCTTCTGCGAGCCGTCAGCAATCTCCATTGACCCGGACGCAAGTTGCTCCATCCCCGCGTTCATCTCCTCTGCCGCCGAAGCAAGCCCTTCTGCTGTTCCGAGCACTTTTGTCGAGGCATCCTTCGCGGTCACAACAGTATCTGAGAGAACGCCAACGAGTTCATCCACCGAACTTATGAGCTTCCTGTAATCGCCTTTCGCATCAATCTCAGCTTTTACTGCGAGGTCTCCTTTGGCAGCACTTCCTGCAATCCTCCCTGTTTCTGCGACGATCGCCTGCAGATCCTTACCGAACTGATCAAGCGTCTCGCCAAGTTCTTTGAACTCGCCTTTAGCGTCAATCGCCACCCTTGCACTAAGATCGCCCCCTGCATACGCATCTGTGATGCGCACAACCTCTCGCATCGGTACCGCCATTGCATCCATCTATAGACGATCGTCTTGAAATCGCCCTCATGTTTTGAGGCATCTGCCCGGACACTGAGGTCGCCTTCGACTCCGGCACTGGCAAGCCGCCCCACGTCACCCACCATCGACTGCAAGCCAGTCTTCATCTCCTGGAATGTGCGTGCGAGGTCTCCGAGCTCGTCGTTGCTCCGGATTTCCACTGACTGAGAAAGGTCGCCCCTTGCAATCGCATCAGCTGCCACCGACACTCGCTGGACGCGGTTGCTTATGCGACCAGAGATCACAATACCCACGCCACCTGCCATAACTACTGCAAAGAATGCAAATACAACAGACATCAAGATGGCAGAACTCTTTGCGCTGGCTGCATCGGCATGTGCTGCTGCAATGTCTCTGGTGACTGCCCCCTCCATCGAGTCAAGTGTTTCAAGCATTGCACCACCCGACGCATCCACATCTTCCATTATCACATCGCCTGCATCCTTTCCCTTGGTTAGATAGGCTACCGACATCTCCTCACAGTCAGCCGCAAATCTCTTATGTGCGGTTATGAAGGCATCCATCTCTGCCAGTTCTCCCGCGGAGTCTTCAGCGGCAATGTGACTGCGCAGTTCACTTGATAGGGTGGTGACCTCCTTACCCACCGCTCGTGCCTCTCCCAGTGCATCCGGATTGCCAGTGAGGGCGTAGTCAGTGTAGAATTGCCACTCGCTGGCTACGGCTGACTTTAGCTGTAGCAAGTGCCACTGATGATCGTGTTCATCTTTGATGATATCGGCTGACGCCCCCATGCTGGTGATACCCCAGTAGCCGGTTACCAGAACACCAATCATCAGAACTGCGATAAACGCAAAGGCGCCAAGAAGTTGCGTCCGAATGGTCAATCATCTTCCGGTTCCACCGGTTTGTACGGGCATGCTCATGCACCCCCACCTCCGCAATTGTTCCGGAAGTCAGTCTTCTGCTGTCGTGCGGTTATCATTGACTCCTGCAGGTTATCTGCATACAGCGTCAGTTTATTTATTTCACGGTATGCAACCACTCCATGTGTAACCATGCGAATTAGTATAATCCCAAATCCACACGCCAGTTTCCTGCCTACCTGTATATTGTTTAGTATGTTCATCTGTTTAACCCCCAAATCTGTGTGTTGTCGTGTTTTTCAGCTATTGTGTTCGCGATATTGGCAGAACAGAATAGGCGAATCATAGACCTACGTGCCGCTCCCGCTTCCACCAGTTACATATTATGGCAGTCGCGGTATATAACTATTGCGTAAGCCCGCCCGAATCAGACAAATATAATTTCCAGACCGTGGAGCGTTATTTGTCAATCAGCCCGTGCGCCCTGAGCACACTCTTTATCTCATCAAATTCTTCTTTGGGCGTGCTAAAAAATAACCTGTTGAACTTCGTGTCATTCGCCCATTCGTGACAAATCGGCAGAAGGGATCACGAATGACACGAGTAAATGAATCGCACGAATAATAGAGATGTGGATATCATCAGATAAATTTTGCTACTTTATTTTTCGGTGACCACTTTGAGTTCGTTCTTGATTTGCTCCACCCCTCAGTCCCTATAACTTTACAGGTTCCCTCTTATAAGTTTGGTCTCGCATATAGCTTGATCCTGCTTGGAACTAAGCGTTTTAGATCCGATTCGCATCCTTTCGCCCATAATATTCACTCGGCTGCGAGTCGTATAAAGTTTCCGTGCGAGGGGGTTTTTGCCCGCGTCTCACTTGAAGATTCATGAAAATCTCCTGCCCCCAAGTGGCGTGACTGTCCGGACCTGCCCCGCACCACCCCCCGGTGTTTCCTTCAATCCTTATTCTTAACGCTGACAAAGTACACAATCCCACACCACGGCACGCCCACGATGAGCAGCTTCGTCCACATAGACTTCGCATTCTTCATCTCGGTGTGGAATCTATCGTTTGGGCGTTTCAGGCAGTCTATCAGCATAACCGCCCAGAACGCAAATATTAGTGTGACTACCGCCACGATGCCGTACATACCAGCGGCAATCCCACTCACAATTCCACACCCAGCGCCCGGATCCACCTGTTAAGTGCGGTACATCTGATGGGTGTGCAGTCATCGATACAGCCAGCGCAGGGGTCAAAGGCGTCTCCTGCGGTCATCAGTTCATATTTATTGACGGTATCAACCTCGCCACAGTAGCTGATTTTGTAGGTCCGCACGCCACCGGTCACCACAGACTTACGTCCTACCAGACCTTCATCCAGCAGCTTGCGGATGGCACGTGAGCACTGCCTGCTGTTGATGCCCAGTTCCTTCCAGATCTGGCTCTGAAAAACACCATCCATGTTGCGGCGTATCAGATCCAGTGCCTTTTCCTCGATCTCCTCCATCTGCCGTTTGCCTCCTATTCAACCGGAATAATCAGAATGATGTTGTTGCCGCGAAGAACGACCTGCCCAAGAGAACGCATCTGTTCTCCGTTAGCGATTTCTACGGTATCAAGCAGATGCAAGTTCAAATAGTCATCCACGCTCTCAAGCGTACCTTCAAGCAGCTGCTCGTCGCCCTTCATCTCGACCTGCACCCTTGAGCCGATCATTGATTGGACTTTCTTTGTTGGAAACATAATAACTCCTTAATAATTCATTTATAACTACTTAATTATATCCCACGGATCCCATAAGATTCAAGGGTCACTTCCTCGTTCAAATAGCCCGTGTGATACGTCTTTCCGGCATCAAGGTCACTTACCGTGATCTCGGCTGGCGCAAAGATAGATGTATCGATGTTGCAAAAGTCATATCCCGCAGCCTCAAACGTCTTGTAAAACGGCTTGCCATAGTTCTCTGAGACTTTGGAAGGCACCTGTTTGAATATCTCCTCGTCAAAGCCTCTGGTGGTGAGCACCACCGATCCGTAGTATATGATGCTATCGTTTGTTGAGCCTATTGCACGCATCTCATCGAGCATCACCGGGGCAATTGGCGCAGTCCCTGTGGCATGTTGAATATTCCTTGTATCAAACCCAAGTTCGTGCAACCTGCGAATCCCGGTCTCGATCACCCGCCCTGCTACCTGAACCGAGCCAACAAGGCATGTGGTCGGTGCAACCAGCGCAACAACCTCATCAACATCAACCCTGCACTCGTCCGCGATGAACTGCATGATCTTTTCATCAGGGAGTTTGTTTGACTCAAGTGCGATGACCGCACACTCTGCATTGTCGTGATACGCTATCCGGTCAAAAATCTCGGTTGGTTCCCGCGCAAGCGCACGCGCGGGTCCCGAGCCCATCGCAACATATTCCCCGACGCCGATCTGCCAGCCTGCAGTCTGTGCGCCGAGACACGCGATGGATGAATGGTCGGTAGCGACATCGACGAACGCAAGAGGCAGATTGCCGATCCGGCGCACACCAAGCGACGCAGTCCCGAGACCACCCATACACGCCTCAATGAATCGTAATCCTGCTTCGTAGCTTCCCGAAACCTCGATTCCACAGTCAACGACCGTTGATCCGTTGTCGAGCGTATGCACCTTGATCTTCAACTCTTCGCTCCAGCAGATCATCTCATCCACAACATCAACCGCAGCCTCATTCACCGATAACATGTCGATCACTCATGCGATATTACATAGTACCCGCATATAATCATATCGCTGATAGCCCCACGCGGATTCGAACCGCGGTCACAGGCTCCAAGGGCCCGCAGGATTGGCCACTACCCTATGGGGCTACGTGCGGATGTGGTAATACGCTAATGTGGTACTGTACTAATGTACTAATAGGTTGTGCCAGATAAGAATAAATAACTATGTCGGACGCGGGGGTTGTTGCGATCAGGAACTTGATCCTGCTATGCGCATGTATAGGGCTTGTGGTTCTTATCGGCTATCTTGGATACCCGCAGGCAAAATGCACTCTTGTCTGCTACGACACAGTGGAACTGACATATTACATAGAAGGTGATCTTGATCCCCGGGATCAGATGCTGAATCTGAGCAATTATGATGCTAACACCGGAGTAATCATCAACAACGGGACTTATTCCGTAACCAGGCAAGATCGACCGATCGATTCGCTGAACTGCGGCAGAAACAACATAACAGTCAGGTCCGATAACAAAACAACCGTGACCATGTCTTACGATGTGCAGTACAAGCCTGTCATCAAGCGGTTCCATATCGCGGGGCTTGAGGTCGGCGAGGAATCTGACTTTTTCATATATTCAGAGGATATTACGCGGTCATATATGCGCATAGAGACGGAAAACCACGAGATCGTCTTTAACCAGACGTTCAACGGATCAAAAGTCCCGATCAAGATCGATGAAATCGGGAATTACGCGGTATACATGCAAGTGTACGGCGCAGGCTGGTCTGAGACATATCACTCGGAATTCACGGCGTTTGCGGGCGTACCACAGATCATCGACAATGTGCCGCTGCTCATGTCAACGCCTGATGTGCATGAATACCAGACAATGTTCCCGGTTACCATCGTCAGGGATGATTGCGGCATCCTGCTATATCTCAAGCGATCTGCTAATGGGTACCACAGGGTGCTGTCCGGGTGGCTGCTCCCGTATCTGTCACACCTGAGATGCCGTGGCGGTTCAGCAGTAGCAGTCCGCTAAGGAGATCGACTTTTTATTATTTTCCGGTTACAAGGAGTTGTCTTATGTAAGGTAAGCACAACTGACCGAAGGGAGCACTATTGATCTGAAAAGTCGTTTACACCGTTAATATCGTGTAATATGTGTTAATCTGTGGCTAAAAGCTTTTATAAGCCATAGATTTTACAGATGGACACAGATTAAATGTTATTTGCCAAAGAACGAGATTCATCCAAGAGATCTCATATTGTATTTGGGCTTATCCGACCGCACCACCGATGGGGATATGACCCAAACACCGCATAACGTGATCGCCCCCGGGAAATCACGCAAACAGAATTTACGTAAAGATATCGTTCCAGCCAAGGGAAGCACGGCGAAACAAGGTCCGGACTACAACGATCGTTTGATAGA
>CBDUQO010000075.1:0-9626 GCA_965369365.1 uncultured Methanosarcinales archaeon | reverse complement strand
GTTTTTAAAGACGATATAGCCGAATACCTTGAACAATTCTTAACAAAAGGGCGGCATTCATCCCCGCTACAAGTAGCGGGGTCTTCTGCCGCGTACGTATAAATGGAAAAATGGCGAAACTGGGCGCGGAATATGGAATCAAGACGCTGTATAACAACGCCGCCGTCAGAATAGTCAAGGCAAAGGAGGTTTTTGGACCCACATGACACAGACCAGTACTAATCAGGATATAGAAGCTATCGAGTTTGAAGAGGAAGTGAAACAGATAACATCGCCACGGCGCCCCCATGATATGGTATTTGTGGGCGACTCGCTGCTCAGGGCGGTGCTCTGTGAGGGGGAGGGCAAGTGGTACGTTCATGACTACGATGAGTTCTTCCTCAATTACAGGGGTGTTGCCGAAATCGAGTCGGACACGTCCACAATCGTTCTGAGACCGGGTACAGGCGTTCTGGTGCCAGCAGGAGTCAGGCACCGGACGAACTGCCAGGAGCCTGCGGTATTTCTCGTCTTCAGGCACAAGGAGACTGCTTGTATACTGGCTTAGATTGGTTTATTCATACACCAATCTCAAGCCCACACCTACCTCCTTTAGATCCACAACTTGAGATAGCATAATCTTTGAATTTAAGTCCGTACAGTGGGCGGCATGTATAGTTTCCGGTTGTAATTCCTTCATGTATTCAAGCGTTCCTTGTAGTTGTTCGTGTGAGGGTGCAAGCAGGTGAAATCCCCCAATTATGTCAACCACTCGATCATCGCCGCAGACTTTCTTTGCATATTCAATGATGTTGCAGATCCCTGCATGTGAACAACCCGTAATGATCACAAGCCCTTTTGGTGATGTGTAAACCAAAGCGGAATCGTCGATCACATAATCGTCTTCGTAAGTTCCGTCTCGCAAGATTTTCCCAATCGGCGCCATCGCTTCAAAGTTATTCGTTCTTTCAATCTCCCCGAGAAAAACCAGGTTATCAGTCAGCCACAGGGGTTCCTTGCTCAATCTCATAGTGAAGTGGAAGGATAACTTATCTTCTGAGATTAAAGAGCCTATCTCCGGGATACCGTCAACTGTTCTGGTTAAAAATACAGAAGGATGAGCTACAAGAGTTGGATTATCACAATTTGCCTTTTCGATTCTTGCTTCGGTATAGAGTTTGATCAGATGGTAAAGACCCCATGTATGATCGAGATGCCCGTGAGAGAGTACTACACTGTCAATGTCCAGCAGGTGAATGCCCATCTTTTCCGCGTTTCTTATTAGCAAGTCTGAATATCCCGCATCAAATAGGACACTGGTGCCTTCGCCCTGAAGGTGATAGGACACTCCCGGCTCACCCTGAAAATAGCGATCTATCAGGGTATTGTTATCCACAAGAACTCTTAATTCCAGCATTAGGTCATTTCAGCATCCGATAAGCCCGCAACTCTATTATTAGTCGTACAACAGACGGGTCTTTTCATCCGCGAGTGTTGGTTGGATGATCTCGGTCCATCGCGGAGAGCTCCATGTCCCGAGTGCCGTATGAGTCTCATAGTAGTTCTGGGGGATTGGGTGCGTCCCGATCACGACATCAATCCCATACTTTGCCCGGATAAAGTCACGGAAGTGAGTCACACGTGGGCATGGTGGATATCCGACAACAAGCCCGGTGGCAAGGTGTACCACATCCACCCCATTCTTCTTCATCTCCTCTGGGGCATATTCAATATTTCCACCAGGGCAGCCACCACACGCGGTATATCCAACCAGTTTCACATCTTTGCCATTATAAATGCTAAATGCACCCTCTCTGTTGTTAAGCGCCCTCAGACACTTGCCTCCGGCACACACGCGGTAGCGGTCACATATAATAATTCCAATCCGGATTTTATCGCTCATTTCACATCCTCCGCAACTGTTAGTTCTTGATTGTTGGCTTATGGATTATGGGTGACAAATGCTTTTAGGCGCAGACGATCTTTCACCCAAATACCCCTGGCAAGATCATTTCATCTTTTTCTTCGCTTTTGCAAGTTTTTTCTTTGCATCACCGCTTCCGGACACAGCCTGTTTTTCAAGTTCATCCAACACCGCCCTTTTCTTAGAGCTCCTTCGCACCATATCCTTCTTAGACATTGCCATAGAAAGTACGTTTTGAATTGCACTATACTTAAATGATTTTGGAAAAATTACGTGTTTAGCTAACTGGAAAAGTTCAACACATCGCGCACAGTTGTGAAATTTTGGTAGTGCACCAAACACTTGCGTAATGTAACCATTCCCCCAGTCAGAACAATTGATTAACACCTGCCGATCATCACTACCCCATGCCCGAACCATTCATACTTGCGCTCTCGATACTCATCGGATTCGCGCTTGGCGTCATCAGCGGGCTTGTCCCGGGCATACACACAAACAACTTCGCACTGGTCCTGCTTGCGCTCTCTCCTGCAATCGCACACCTCGGATTCACAAATACAAACATTGCCGTAATCATTCTTGCAAACTCAATCACGCACACATTCTTAAACATCATCCCGGCGGTATACCTCGGCGCGCCCGACGCAGACACCGCGCTTGCAGTGCTGCCGGGTCACGACATGCTGCTCGACGGGCTTGGTGCGGCAGCGGTCAGGTTATCGGCGATCGGCAGTGCAGGATCAATTATCGTATCGTTGCTGATTGCAGCCCCGCTCATGTTATTTTTCAGCCGGTATTACGATATTATGCGTGCTAACATGGGCTGGATCCTGATGACAATCGTCATAATCATGATCCTCACCGAATCAGGACGGTATATCGAGGGGCAGGGGTCACTTGTGCATCTAAAATACAAATTCTATGCAACAATCATTATTCTCATGTCCGGCGTCCTCGGATTGCTTGCATTTGAAAATGAACATCTGATGCTATCGGTTCTTCAGTTCGGCTCACCTGGCACATCGTTTTCACCATCAATCCTTCTCCCACTCTTAACCGGGCTTTTCGGAGCGCCCGTGCTCCTGATCAGCATATTCACAAAATCGAGCATACCTGCGCAGCGCAGGAGTTTGATAGATCTGCGATCAAAATGGGTGCTGCGTGGAATCGCAGTCGGGAGCATCGCCGGATCGATCGTTGCATGGCTGCCCGGAGTATCTTCATCAGTTGCAACGGTGCTCGCACGATTGGCGATCAGAGGACGACTCGAGGACCACCGGACAAGGGCAATGGAGTTCATCGTATCGGTTTCCGGCGCAAACACCTCCAACGCCGTTTTTTGTTTGATCGCACTCTTTGTCATCGGATACCCCCGGAGCGGGGCAACAATCGCAGTGCGCGATCTGGTCGGCAGGACACTGGACGTGCCCACGGTCCTGCTTTTCCTGACCGTCATCGCGCTCGTTTCGATCGCATCATACCTCACCACGATATTCATCGGGGATTTTGCCCCATCTGTGCTAAAACGCATCAATTATCAGAAATTATGCGCAACAATCCTTATCGGGCTTACCCTGATGGTCTCTGCAGGATGTGGCGCATTCGGGCTCGCGGTCTTCCTAACCGCGGTACCAATCGGGCTGCTTCCATACTACATGGGCATCCGGAAGAGCCACGCAATGGGTGTGATCCTGCTGCCCGTGGCGATGTATTACTTCGGAATGCGCTAAGCTCCCGCCGTATATGTTTAGCTAACCACAAGATTACACTGATTTTCACGAGAAAGTATGAGGCGATAGGATAAAATCTCGCGGTTTCCCCGCATCAGCTAAACACACACAAAATTTAATACTACAACGCCAGAATCAATGAGCAAGAGGTATAACATGGGAAAAATACTTGGAATCGATCTTGGAACTACAAACTCCTGCATGGCAGTGATGGAAGGCGGCGAACCAACCATCATACCAAACGCCGAAGGCGGAAGAACCATCCCATCAGTCGTGGGCTTCTCAAAGACAGGGGAACGACTGGTAGGGCAGATTGCAAAGAGACAGGCGATCTTGAACCCAGGACAGACGGTTTCATCGATTAAGCGGCATGTCGGCGAGAAAGATTACACCGTGAACATCGATGGCAAAAACTACACGCCCCAGGAAATATCTGCCATAATCCTGCAGAAGATGAAGGCAGATGCTGAAGCATATCTCGGGGAGACAATAACTGACGCCGTGATCACCGTGCCCGCATACTTCGACGACTCACAGCGGCAGGCGACAAAGGACGCAGGAAAGGTAGCCGGATTCGATGTGAAACGGATCATCAACGAACCGACTGCCGCTGCGTTTGCTTATGGGATAGACAAAGACGAAGGCGAACAGACCGTGATGGTGTACGATCTCGGTGGAGGTACATTTGATGTCTCGATTCTGGAGCTGGATCCGGGAGTCGGAACGTTTGAGGTCAAATCAACGTCCGGTGACACGCACCTTGGTGGAGATGACTTTGATACGCTGATTGTGGAACATATCGTATCTGAATTCAAGAAACAGGAAGGCATCGACCTCTCCAAAGATAAATCAGTGATGCAACGGCTCACCGATGCCGCCGAGAAGGCAAAAATTGAACTATCCGGCGTGGTTACCAGCAGCATCAGCCTGCCGTTCATCACGGTGGGACCTGACGGGCAGGCAAAACACCTTGACATGACCCTCTCGCGTGCAAAGCTGGACGAACTAACCGTCGAGCTGATAAACCGGACGATCGGTCCGATGGAGGATGCAATCAAGAGCGCAGGGATGACCAGGGACGATATCGACCGTGTGCTACTTGTCGGTGGCGTAACACGGATGCCATCAGTCATTGCTGCGGTCGAGCGGGTCACCGGTAAGAAGCCATACAAGAACATCAATCCGGATGAAGCGGTTGCGATGGGCGCAGCCATCCAGGGCGGCGTGCTTTCGGGCGAGGTTAAGGATGTGTTGCTGCTGGATGTGACGCCACTGACGCTCGGTATCGAGACACTTGGCGGGGTTGCGACACCGCTCATCGAACGGAACACGACGATACCGACGAAGAGGAGTCAGACATTCTCAACAGCGTCTGACAATCAGCCATCTGTTGAGATCAATATCTTGCAGGGAGAACGTGGCATTGCATCCGCAAACAATACGCTTGGCAGATTCATGCTCGACGGCATCCCGCCTGCCCAAAGAGGCATCCCGCAGATCGAGGTAACGTTCGATATCGATGCAAACGGCATCTTAAATGTAACTGCAAAGGACATTGGCACAGGGAAGGAGCAGTCGATCACGATCAAGAAGCCGGGTGGACTGTCAGATGAGGACATCAAGCAGATGGTTCGGGATGCAGAGGAACATGCGGATGAGGATGCGAAGCGAAAAGAATCCGTAGAGGCGAAGAATACCGCTGAAACGATGGTAACCTCCGCAGAGAAAACTCTTGAAGATGCGGGCGATCTTGTAACGCAGGATCAGCGGGAAGCGGTCGAGAAAGCGATAGAAGATCTGAAGAAATCCCTGGAAAGTGAGGATACTGACGCACAGGAGCTTAAGAGCAAGACCGAGTCGCTGACCGAGGCGATCTACCCAATCGCAGCCGCGATGTACCAGAAAGGCGCTGAAGAACACGCCGCAGAAACGGAAGGTGGCGATGGAGCCGGAGAGGGCGGCGAAGGTGACAATGGCGACGTGGTCGACGCGGATTACGAGACGGTGGATGATGACAAATGAGGGTCCCCGGGCAACTGGGGGTCTCCAACACCCCTCACACTAACACCGGCACCGGCACATCCGACAGCCACAATTCGGGATTAGCATGAAATCCCTCCGAAACATCAGTTTCTCGTCCATGCGGGTCACCGAAGACCCGTTTGGATGGGCTTACATGCTTGAAGACATTGGTTTTGGCGGATGGGAGATCGTGCAAGAAGGAAAACAGGTTCTCAATGACCAGAGTATCCACAAGATGCGAGAGGTCTGCGAGACCACGGATCTTGCGATAACGATCCACCTGCCGTTTTCGGACATGAACCTCGGAAGCCTGAACCAACCGATCTGGGAAGAGGTTGTTGAGCAGCACACCTCCTGCATCCGGGTTGCATCCGAGTTTGCAAGTCTTATGGTCGTGCATCCGGGCTATCTCTCACCACTCGGGACGCAGATGCCAGATCTTGCATGGCAGCAGAACATCTCCGGACTACAGCGACTATGTGACTTCGCAGATGATTTAGGGGTCAGGATCGCGGTTGAGAATATGCCACGGATGAAGCTTATCTTAGGAAAGGTGCCTGACGAGATGGCTGGCATGATCGAACTTGCGGATCGGGAGAATCTTGGCATGACGCTTGACGTGGGTCATGCACACACAAACGGTGTTCTTTCAGAGTTTCTCAAGATGAAAGAGATCGTGCATGTTCATATCCATGACAACAAGGGAAGGAGCGATGAGCATCTGCCGATCGGAGATGGTACGATTGCGTGGGCGGAAGTGATGGGTGAATTGTGCAAGCGGCATCGCGGGTGCAGGTTTGTTGTTGAGGCGCGAAGTCTGGAGGAGGGAAAAGCGAGTCTTGAGTATCTGCGAGGGGTGATGTAATAGTGTGCAGGTACTATCAAGATCCACCAATCGATCTTTTAAAACACCCTGCCCACGTGAACCCTGCAAAAATAGCGGCGATACGGTTAAGTGAACTCGAGGAAGAACTGTTGATGGGGTGAAATACTGTGAGACAACCGGATGGAGGGAACGCGTGGGATGTGCTCAGCAAGTACGCGGGAACGGTTGAAGTGCCCGAGGATTGGTCAGAAGAGCACGATCATTATCTGTACGGTGTTCTTAAGAAAGGCACTTGGTAATGAATACAGATCATTTTTCCCGATACTGCTCATCTGCAGGCGTTGCTCAAGTCAAGCGGATTTGGAGCGGTGTTGTTAACAAGCAAGTATGGAGATTAACATGAAAAGAGTTCCTCACCCCATACCCTATCAGGGAAGTAAACGAAATATAGCCCGAACAATACTCTCATTCTTCCCACACCAATTTGATACGTTGGTTGAGCCTTTTGCGGGCTCTTCAGCGGTTTCACTCGCTGCTGCTTCTTATGGGAAATCACATAGGTTCCATATAAACGATTTAAATAAACCTTTAATGGATCTCTGGAATGAAATTATTACGAACCCCTATGCTATTTCTGACGGATACGAAACCCTCTGGAATGAACAGAAAGGCAGAGAAAAAGAATTTTACTCCATAGTCCGTGACAAATTTAACAATACCGGGAGACCCGATCATTTTCTTTATTTATTAGTCAGGTGTGTGAAAGCGTCTATTCGATACAACACCAGAGGCGAATTTAACCAAAGTCCGGATAACAGAAGAAAGGGGCGCCATCCCGACAAAATAAGAAATGATATATTTGTAGTGTCGTATTTATTGCGTGATAAAACAATTATAACTCATGAGGATTATAAAAATATTTTAAAAAAAGTTTCGAAAACGGATTTGGTTTATATGGATCCACCATATCAGGGTGTATGTGCTGGTAGGGATCCTCGATATTATACTGGCGTCGACTTTGACGATTTATTATCCCAGATAAAAAAACTGGTCGGACGCCACATATCCTTTATACTGAGCTATGACGGTCGCAAGGGGGAGAAAATATACGGCAGAGAAATTCCTGCGGACATAGGCATCCGGCGAATAGAGGTGAACGCAGGTCGTTCAACCCAATCCACACTACTGGGTATGAATGAAATAACTTACGAATCGATTTATATCTCTGAAGATTTGGTTAAACGTCTTAATCTGCCACATAGTGAAATTTTAAGTAAGGCAATTCCCTATCGTGGTACCAAACAAATGGCACTGCCCTTAAATAGAGATTAGGTATGACTGGCAAAGATTTGTCTATCGATCTTGTTGAACTTCTGGCATCACTTCCCAGTAAGCGAGCAAGGGTTGTCGTCAAACATATCAGTGAACACGGATTTATAACAACTGAAGATTTAGAGAGCAAATATGGTTATAAGCATCCTCCAAGGGCTGTACGTGATGTTCGTGAAGCGGGGATGCCGTTAGATACATTTAATGTCAAATCTTCGGACGGGCGCAATATTGCTGCATATCGTTTCGGTGATTTGTCTAAAATTGATAACGACAAACTTGGTGGAAGAAAAACATTTTCAAAAAAGTTTAAACAGCAACTTTATGAGAGTGGTTGCGGGCGTTGTGCAATTTGTATGGGAAAATATCATTCGAGATACTTGCAGATAGATCATAGGATACCATATGAGATTGCAAGGGACAGTAGTATCCTGAATAAGGACTCAGAAGATTATATGTTGTTGTGTGGTTCATGCAATCGAGCGAAATCATGGTCATGCGAACATTGTGCCAACTGGCTAACTGAAAAATCTAATAAAATATGTTCTAACTACTATTGGGCACATCCTGAGAATTACATTCACATAGCTTTGAGAGAGATGCGTCGCATCGAGATAATCCGGGACGAAGACGACGTGCTAATGTATGAAAAGTTGAAAATAATAGCCAACAAATACAGCCAATCAATACCAGATTATGTCAAAAAAATAATCGAGAGTCATCTTTCAAATCCCCACACCACGTCCCAATGACCCAAAAATCACAAAAATGGATGCAACTCCCGCGCAGTATCGCGATCGGACACGGCATGATCGCCGACACAGCCAGTCTATGCACCGAACTTAAACTCGGGCGCCGTGCGCTCATCGTAACCGGCAGAAAGACGCGAGAGATCGCTGGCGAGTCCGTGTCAGACATCCTCGCAAAAGACGGATTCGCAACAGACATCGCAATCGTCACGAATGCTGATCAGGAGAATATAGACAACACAATAACCGCGGCAGAGGGCACCGCATTCCTCGTCGGAGTCGGCGGCGGCACTGTCATTGATGTCGCGAAACTCGCATCGACGATGCTTGACATCCCCTTCTTGAGCGTGCCGACGGCGGCAGCGCACGATGGCATCGCATCGATGCGTGCATCGATCGCCCGCGATGGCGACACGGTATCAGTGCCAGCGCAGGCGCCACTTGGAATAATTGCAGACACAGAGATTATCGCACAGGCTCCGCATCGTTTCCTTGCAGCAGGATGCGGCGATATCATCTCAAATTACACCGCAATCCTGGACTGGCAGCTTGCGCACCGGCTCAGGAACACGCCGTACAGCGAGTATGCTGCCACGCTCTCCAGGATGACCGCGCAGATCGTGATGGACCGCGCAGAGACGATCAAGCCTGAACTCGAGGAATCTGCAAGGCTTGTGATAAAGGCGCTCGTCTCAAGCGGTGTTGCGATGAGCATTGCCGGCTCATCCATGCCAGCGTCCGGATCAGAGCACAAATTCAGCCACGCACTGGACAGAATCGCTCCGGAGCCAGCCCTACATGGCGAGCAGTGCGGCGTCGGCACGATCCTGATGATGTACCTGCATGGCGGCAACTGGCAGCAGATCAGGGATGCGCTGCGGAGGGTCGGTGCGCCGGTGAATGCCCGCGAGCTTGGCATTCCTGATCAGTGCATCATCGATGCGCTTGTTCATGCGCATGAGGTGCGCCCGGAGCGCTACACGATTCTCGGAGCCGGGCTTAACGCGGAAGCGGCAGAGAACGTGGCAAGGATTACGGGAGTTGTTGGTTAGGCGATTATGTTCCAT
>CBDUQO010000074.1:0-9648 GCA_965369365.1 uncultured Methanosarcinales archaeon | reverse complement strand
TATGTGGTCTATTCCGGTGAATGGGGCTTGTTCTAATCGGAGACTTGTAAACACCGCCGCGCCATATTTGAAGGGGGGGTGCATCCAATCTCCGAAAGAGATGTGCCATATATGTATTAGGGATACCTAATCGTTTGTTGCAAACTACTCATCACACATATCCATCTTGAAATCGGATAGCTACGATCCAAAATTCCGACTTCGCAAACAAAACTCAAAAGTTATAAATAGTGAAATATCTATAGGGCGTCCCATAAATAAAGTTTCGATTCATACTCATACCCGCATAGAACAACCGGGGGGGGGCTGCCACGGGACACGTCCGGAGAATCGATGTTTTCCATTACGCGGTTCGGCTTGGGGGTACTTGCATGAACGATACGTTTAAATAATATGGCGTGCACTAATAGTGCGCGTATAACTCGTGTATAGAAGTGACACACCGAAGATGTAAAAACAGTTGGAATATATACTGCTTCCTGTTATATGTGCGCATTGAGGGATGGTGATGGCGCATAGTAGCGATGTGTGATGCCCGATGCACAAGATGGGTGGTAGGTGCGAAATGATGAAGAGAACACGATCAATAATACTGGTGGCGACACTACTGTTTTCAATGGTGGTGCTTACCAGTTCCGTCTTGGCTGTAACAAACGACGAGTTGGACAATTATGAGCCCTCTTATGAAGATCCTGTAGATACGGTTGAGGATATGGGTAGTCCAGCGTGGTATGGAACAATTACTGCTGACACTGGAGAAGTGAGGTCAGGATGCAAAGTAGAGATATTTAAGGAAAAATGGTCTCCGCATGGTTGGTGGAAGATTGGTGAAAACACAGCGGATTCATCAGGCGCGTATCTGATAGTGCTTCACAAGTTGGTGATACTCAAAGGGCATTATGCCATGCGGATATCCGACGGTAGTACATGTGAAATCTATGAGCGGGGTATCGGCGATCCCCCGAGTGGTGATTGGGGCTATGGAGTCCCAATTGAAGAGATGTGGAACTGTCCATGGAGTCAAACAACTGACAGTCAAACAACTGATGATCGCAATATATTGACTAAAGTCGTTAACTGGGTCGCCGCGTTATTTACTGGTGAAACCAGTGAGACTTCAACCACCGGCGAGACGCCACCCACCGATACTCAAACAACTGATAGTCAAACAACCAGTATCCAAACAACTGATAGTCAAACCACTGGTATCCACACTATGTTGACTAAAGTCGTTAACCATGCCGTCGCGTTCGTTACTGGTGGTCGAATCGGTGGAGTTTCAGCCACTATCGAGACGTCAGACGGCGGTCCAAGCGAAATTCCGGAATTCACCACAGTAGCCATCCCGGTGGTTGTGTTGCTCGGACTCTTCATGCTCTACCACAGAAAGCAGAAGAAGTGAACCGAGAAATAAAAATCGCCACCCCTTTCTTTTTTCAGACTAACGAGTGACCACAGAAATAGACCCCCTAAGCGAATGCCTGAGCACAACTGCACTCGCAATCACCATGCCCCATAGTTTTGAGAAATAATCTATCACCCACTGCCTGCGGACCTTCTGCTGTATGTACGTGGTCTGTGCAGGCGAATTGGGATTCTTCCGGATCGAAAACTATTAACCACCACAACACCATCCCACAGAAGAACGATCTGAGCAGGGGGTTTGCACACAGAAAGATTAATAGAATATCTTTTGTATGATACATGCAGGTGGAACCATGAAGATCTACGGGCAGCCAGAAGACATAATCAGGCGGGCAGTCGCGTCGGGCGATGTGACGATTGCGGTCTACGGACTCGGGAAGATGGGTCTCCCACTCGCAGCGGTCTTTGCGGACGCTGGCGCGCATGTGATCGGCGCTGACATCGACGAAGACATTGTTTACAGCATTAATCATGGAATCTGCCACGTAACAGGCGAGCCCGGGCTTCCTGAGCTCGTGGAGAGGAACGTCGGTGAAGGTCGGCTCTCTGCAACGTCTGATCTTGTGCATGCGGCAGAAGAGGCTGATGTGATGGTCATACTCGTGCCAACGCTCCTTGATTATGACAATAAGCCCGATATGTCGATCGTTGAGTCGGTCTGCGCGGATATTGCAGAGGGGCTCAATTCCAGAGATTTCGTGATTCAGGAGAGCACGGTTCCGCCCCGCACAACACGTAATCTGATTCTTCCGTTGCTTGAGCGATCAGGTCTTTCTGCCGGAGATTTCGGGGTTGCGCACTGCCCTGAGCGCACCGCGTCAGGCAGGGCAATCATCGATATCACCGGCGCATACCCAAAGATCGTTGGTGGCGTCGATGGTGCAAGCACAGAGACCGCAAGAGCGCTCTATTCGACGATCAACACGAAAGGCGTGATTGCTGTGAGCGATGCAACGGCAGCAGAGTCTGTCAAGGTCTTTGAGGGCTTGTATCGTGATGTCAACATCGCGCTCGCAAACGAACTCGCCATGGTATGCGACGAACTCGGAATCGATGCGACAGAGGTCTTCGATGCGGCAAACACGCAGCCGTATTCGCACATCCATGTGCCCGGATGCGGCGTTGGCGGGCACTGCATCCCGGTCTACCCATACTTCATAACAGAGACCGTGAAGAGCAGAACCGATATGCTGAGGCTTGCACGCCGGATCAACGACGGCATGCCGGCATACACTGTGGATCTGCTCGAGAGCGCATTCGCAGAGCTCAACGTCGGGATATCGATTGCAGGGGCACGCGTGCTCGTAATGGGTGTGACATACCGTGGTGATGTGAACGAGACCAGGTTCAGTCCGGCAATCGTTGTTATCAATGAACTGAGTGCGAGGGGCGCAGAGGTCTTTGCTCACGACCCGGTTCTCGGGGATCTGGTTGGGCGATTCGGAGCGATTCCGTACGATCTCGATTCAGCCGCCAGAACTGGTGGAACCGGCGGAATCGAGGAGATGGACGCAATCCTGATCGCCACGGATCATGCAGGGTTCGGAGAGCTCGACTGGAACCTGCTCGGCGAGCGTATGCGGCATAGGGTGGTAGTGGATGGAAGAGGCATTCTTGATCCAAAAGAACTCCGTTCCGCGGGATATATATACAAAGCAGTTGGCAGACCATGAACATATCCGCAGATGCACTGAACATCGTAGTCTTCACCATTGCTTCATTTGTGATAGCGATGATGGCACTCCCCTTCACGATGGATGTGCTCAAATCGAGCGGGATGACTGCCAGAGATCGCTACAAGAAAGGAGATATCTATGTCCCGACCAACGGCGGATTAGTCATCGGACTGGTTGTTCTTATCATGTTGAGCGTATCTGTGGTCGCATTTCCGGATTCATCGATCAGCTTCATCGTCGTGTATGTTGCGGTGGTCTATGCCATCTTCGGGATACTGGACGATCGTCTGAAGATCACGAACCGGTGGATCAAGATATTCTTCCCGTATTTCCTGTCCTATCCGGTCACATTGATCCTCCAGCCACATGCCCTACACACGATCAGCCTCTTTGTAGGTATCACGCCATCCGTGCAGATATTTTTTTATTATATAATTATTCCAATATATGTGATGGTCGTCGCAAACATGGTGAATATGCATTCCGGTTTCAACGGACTCCAGTCAGGACTCTCCTCAATAGTCCTCTTCTTCCTACTGCTCAAGTCCGTAATGGTCGGGAGAATCGAGAATCTCACCATTTTTGCGGCATTCTTCGGAGCAAGTCTCGCATTCTGGACGCAGAACAGATACCCATCCGCAATTTTTGAGGGTAACACCGGTGCGATGCTGATTGGCTCTGTTATGGGTGCATTCATCGTCTTTCAGGGGTTTTTCATATCCGGAATTGTCATGCTCTTCCCGCACACGATCAACTTTCTCATGTACTTCTATTGGAGAATCAGGCGGAAGATATGCCGGATACGCGGAACACCACTTGGAGAGTACGACTCATACAAGTTCGGGGAGCTGCGAGAGGACGGCACGATCAAAGTTCCGAACCGACTGACACTGAAATGGCTGCCTCTGTACCATCGTCCGATGACCGAGAGGCAGGTTGTCAGGATCATGTACGCGCTCACCATCGTGTCATGTACTGCCGGGCTCTGTGTGCCATACTGATATGAGGTCGAATACATACATGTTGCATCTGATGACAGAGGGAAGATTACGATACTACATCGACCTGATCGCGGTGATCCTGCTCACTGTTTTATGCATCCTCTTCGTTCTTGTTGAGCCATTCAACAAGACTCCGCTGAGGATTCCGTTTTCCCTCTTGATTCTGCTCTTCCTTCCGGGGTACGCACTTATAGCGGCGATGTTTCCGAGAATGGGCGAGATCAGCGGTATCGAGCGGTTCACACTTGCAATCGGTCTCAGCATCGCAATCACAGTCTTTGACGGCTTTGCAATCAGTGTGACACCGTACCTCTTCAGACCAACGCCACTTGTACTCACGCTCTCCGCGATAACAACGTTGCTTGTGCTGGTAACTGTTCTGACAAGGACGTTGACCTCAAAGGATCGGAGATACTTTCTGGACTATCAGGGATTCATCGAGTCGCTGCGCGCTGATGACGAGAAGATGAGCGACGTCGAAAGAATGCTCATGATATCGCTCATCGGGTCGATCATAATCGCAAGCAGCATGCTGATCTACGCCAAGGTCACGTTTGATGAAGAGGAGTTCTCAGCCCTCTACATCCTGGGTCCGGATGGCAAGGCGGAGGGCTACCAGAAGGATCTCCATATCGGCGAGCCGCAATCGATCACAGTCGGCGTTGAGAACTACGAGCATGCCGCAACCGAGTACACGCTTCAGGTGAAACTCGGGGCAGGCGTGCTCGAAACGAGAAGGATATCCCTGAAGCACAAGGAGAAATGGCTTGAGGATCTGTCGTTTGTTCCCGACCGGACAGGAGACCACCTGAAACTTGCATTCGACCTGCACAAAGGCGGTGTTGGTGGAGGGGTTCCGTATCGGTCGGTGCATCTCTGGGTCAACTCCACAATCGACTACAACGACACAAGCACGCTCCTGAATTATCTGATCACTCCGCCAGTGGTTCCGAACGGTGGAATGGAAGAGAATAGTTCGTGGGTATTCACAAACAGCACGAACTTCACTTGCAGTTGCGCCAATGTGTCCTACTCATCGGCTCACTCCTACAGAATCGCATCCACGAGACCGGGTGCGGGACATTTCGGCACAATCACGCAGGAGATCGCATCACCCAAACCAGGGCTTGCCGTGCTTGAATTCAGTGTACGGGATTCGATTTTAACAAACACCACAGGTTATCTGTTGCAGGTTTTGCTAAACGATGCGATCGTCTGGGAGAAGAGTACCGCGCTCGATCGTGGCTGGGAGCAGATCAGATTCCCTGTGATGCTCCGAGAGTCCAACCGGCTGGCAATCACGGTCCACTCGGAGAAGAGCAACCCCGATATCGTGGTGTTGTGGGACGATGTCAGATTCGAGACGCTCACAACGATCAATGTGTCGCATTACGAGCCATCGATTCATTTTGATACGCCAACGAATGTTTCGGTCGTAATCGAGAGCTATGAGCCCGCGTACACCAACTACACACTCTCTCTGAGACTCGGAGGCGATCTTGTCTCCGAGCAGGAGGTCGGGATTGCGAGTTGTTCAGAGTCGGTTGTGAATATGACGTTCACGCCGAAGATGATCGGCTCGTATCTGCCACTCGAGTTTCAGTTGTTGAAAGGGAATATAACGCACCGCCACGATCTTAGAACGGTCTCATGCTCGGTTGATTACACAAAAATAGATTCTGCGATGAATTACACAACCACACCGCCCTTAATCCCCAATGGTGACATGGAGTATGATGGGTACTGGAAGTACTCAGGACGTGGAAATCTCACAGGAAACTACACAAGCGACGCAGCAACGCTCGGACATCGCTCGTATCAGATCGCAACCACCAACCGCACAGTGTATGGCGACTCCGGCACAATCTCGCAGGATATCGCAGGTGAAGACGGGATCGTGCTTCTTGCGTTCGATGTGATGGACTCACAGACCTCCGATTCTGCAGGACAGCACACAAAACAGGTGCTGTTAAATGACATTCTCGTCTGGGAGGACGATTGTGCGGGTGACAATGGCTGGCAGCGCGTCGAGACCCCGGTGATATTAAAATCAAACAACACACTCACAATTGCGGTCTCCGAAGGGGATGTGGGCAGAGAGACAGATCTTCAGGTCTGGTGGGACAACATCGAGTTCAGACGGTTCGAAGGTGAGGGGGAACGCGAGACTGTGGTTGCCGGACACATCCCGAGCGTGCAACTGAGCAGTATCCCGATGGCGATTCACAACGGAAGCACAATGAGACTCACAAGTTCGAACTGCGATCAATTAAACTCTAATGAGCAGCTCGAACTCTACTTCAGCGAGGATGGCGTCGTCGATACGGAAAACGCAACATACACGGTCAGCATCAGAACAAGCAGCGGAAGCATCTCCTATCTCGGAGAGAGATATGGGTGCCCAACATCAGAACCCGACGTTCTGCTTCCGGTAATTGTTGATGGGGGTGGCAGAACCATGCATGCGAACGAGACATGGAATCTCGGGAGCGGTTATAACCTCACAATCCGTGACGTGGACGCTGTGAGTGAGGATGCGCTGCTTGAGTTGAACAAGAGCCACGAAACAATCAACAAAACAATCAACGAAACCCTCGATTCGGGCATCTTTGGCGAGGATGAACGATTTGAGTACCGCACCGACGTTGGGGGTGTCGATGATGACACGCTCCAGTTCAGATGTACGGTCGATGACATACTGCTTGATCAGTCCGTTGAGATCGATGATCTCTACCTCTATTCGGATACGCCGGTCTATGTCAACAGAGGCGACAGGTACGGCGAGTTCGAGATTGACGAGATCAAATCGGATAAGATAATCTTCAAGAACCGGGTTGGGATCACCTTCAGTGGAACGTGCAGCATTTTGAACGACACGATCAGGTTCAGGGTCTCTGATAACAGGCGTTATGCGTATCTCTACACGACAAAGACCAGAAGCGGAACGTACAGGCTGGAAGGATCGTCGTACAGTGCGGAGGCAGGCAAATGGATGAATCTCAGCGGCGAGAACCACCCTGCGTTCTGCAATGATCCTGAGACCGGGATATCGTACGAAGAACTGAAGGTCTACTTCTCTTCCGAGCGATTCATCGAAGCAGAGAATGCGACCTACACGGTGAGTGTGATCGGCGGCGAGACCGGTTTTCTTGGAGAGCTGCACAGGTCGTTTGATCCCGTTCGTGCTGACCTTCTTGGCAGGATTCTTGTGAACGATAGTGGCGACGAGGCAGAGATACGATTGAATATCGGTGAGAGCTATGTACTGCGCGAGGACTGTCTTCTGACGCTGAAGGATATATTCATAACCGGTGGGGTGGCGTGGTTTGAGCTTACAAAGGAGGGGAAAGTGGTGGAATCCAGTGTCTGCGCAGAAGGGGACGTTGTTGAGCGCAAGGTCTCAATTACAGGGCGCGATGCAACAGTCTTCGAGTGCACGGTCAATACGGTCTTTCATGACGATGAATGCGGTTTTGTTGTGCTGAAGGACATCAAACAGTTTTCGGATGATGTAAGGAAGATCAATATCGGGGGCAACTACGGAGAATGCGGCAAATTCAAGGTTTCCAAAATTACGGCTGACAGAATCGTGATTACGAACGATGAGTCGATCACGATCAATGACGAGACCTCGATTCTGGACGGCTGGCTGAAGTTCGATGTCAGCGGAGACCGGGTGACCCCGTACGTAGAATTGCAACTTGGAGGTGGGAGGTGATATGAATCTGTTACTCGTGCTTGCATCTGTGTTTTGCGCAGCGACCCTCTCAATTGTGATCATCGGCTGCGTACTCAGCAGACAAGTCCTCCTTGTATGGTATCGCGCCAGAAGAGCACCATCCGATGATCCCCTGTATATCCGCATGATAGCACTTGCAAGGGAAGCCGGACTACCGGAAACAGAACTGTATTTTATCGATTCTCCGGCCATAAACTCATTTTCCGTTGGAAGCCGGAAGAACGGCGCTGTTGTCCTGACAACGGGGGCAATCGAACGTTTGAGTGATGATGAACTCTCGAGCATGATGATACACGAGATTGCGCACGTCAGTAAAGGACGCAGACTTCCTGAGATTGCCACAGTCCTCGCAGGAGTTCTCACCACGCTTCCGGTCGCAGCACTATGGGGCGCGGTATTCACAGGATTCGGGCAGGACTATGATCCTGCGCCAAAACTGATCAGATTCTTCGCAACATCCATATTTGCGCCGCCAGCAGCGCTCTTAATCCAGATCGCGACACCGGAATCGGTGAGATACGAAGCAGACAAGTATGCGGCATTGTTCTGTGGGTCGGACGCTGTAATCAGGATGCTTTCCCAGATACATGATCAGGAGCGATGGGATGCCAATCCATCGCATGCTGCGCTCTTCATCGCAGATCCGCTCACCGAAGATGAGATCTACAATACGCTCTTTCGCACTCGTCCGTCGATAGATGATAGAATAAAACGATTAGAGGAGGCAGGATATTGATTCCAAAATGGATGTGTGCCCTTGGCATCAGTTTCATCTCGTACATGTTTATACTCTTTGTGATAATCGTGGTGGACACATTCCATGCAAGAGACTTCGATTTTGGGCGTGCAATTACCATTACCGCCGCGTATGTAGCTTTAATGGTGGTATACTTTGCAGCCCTATTTGTGGTGTTCAAAAGAAAAATAGACGCATCGAAATGAGGGCATTCTCGCTCACACATCCCTGAACTTCAGATCGTTAGACGATGGTTGGAAATATATCCTGTCGGGCATTCTGAATCCCCACCACACTGCCACACAAAACAGATATTTTGCGAAGAGTCCTGTCATGCGCGTTTTGCCTTTCGGGGGGGGGGCTACGGACCGCACCTGTTTCCTCTTGGTTTTCGTCTTCAAGCATCACTATAGGGTCATATCATCATATATTGATTTGCCTGCATTGATAATCGCGTAAATCAACCCGGCAATCATGCCTATGGTTAATCTGTATAAAAGTTGGTTTTTATCCATAAGATTTATATGGCACAGTTACATATTCAGAACTGGTGATATCACATGAAAGATTTAGCAGTGAAGGTATTGGACGAAGCCGATGAGGAATTCGTCGAAATATTAATCAAACAGGGACTGAAACGGAAAACCGCCAAGGTGTTGGCATATTTGAAGTGTGTCGATAAGGTAAAATCGAAGGATCTTGAAGTTGGTTCGGATCTCAGGCAGCCCGAGGTTAGTTCTGCGATGCAAGAACTTCGCGCAAGTAACTGGATCGATGAATCTGATGAAAAGAAACCTGGAAAAGGGCGACCCTACAAAGTGTATTCCCTTAAGGTGCCCATCAGTAAAATTATAGGCATTTTGGAAGAGGAAAAGAAGAAAGAGGCGCAAGAGACAATGAAAAGCATCGAACGGCTGAAAGCGTTGAGCGCATGATGCACTCAGACCGGTCCGTATCCGGATACAACCCATTCTCCATCCAAGAAAAGCACCCAACGGGCGCAAATCAATTGTAGCGCTCTCCCGGGTGTTGCAGTGTCGAGTATGTTGGGCGGGCGCGTTCAGCGCTTGG
>CBDUQO010000073.1:0-9684 GCA_965369365.1 uncultured Methanosarcinales archaeon | reverse complement strand
CTGTAGTGATAGAGCGCTGCTCATAAACATCAGGAATCACATATCTGTCTTCCAACGGCACCGATTCAACTGCCCCGGTTGCAGCCAACGGTAGTCCGGGATCGTGGATGTTAAATACGTGCTTGTAAAACACCCCATATTTTTCTCGAAATTCAGCGACATCTTCTGCATCCAGCCTTTTGCCAAATTTTGCGGCTTGCTCTTCGCCACAAAACGCACTCAACCATGCTCTACCGAAAAAGTCGTCGACAAGCTCTGGAAAATCTTTCAGTTTCATGGACAGTTGGTGACTATCCCAAGGTATCAGCGTTATACCTTTTTCTTTGAGCAATGCGCTTTGAGTTTCAAATGCGTTGGCTCGTGTATTTGATTCAAAATCTTCCGTCGTACACAAGACAAAGGTATCGGTCTTGCCAGCCCACTCTCCTTCAAGGAATTTCAAGACTGCACATTCTATCTTGGCTGGTCCAAAGCCCTTAACACGCTTGCATTGATAGACACTATATTTATCTGCAGACGTTTTCCGAGCATAGATGTCGATTCCTTCCTGCGGTTGACCACGCACACCATAAAGTTGGCAGTGCGCCACGTTAGATTCTAACCGCACCAAACGCAGGCACAATCTCTCGAAATCTTCCCATGTAAGTTCTCCAAACGGAAGTTCTTGCTTTCGCGTCTCTACAGGTGGATCGATCTTTGAGAGCGGTGGCGTTTCGAGCCAAGAAGGTACTTGTTGTCCATCTTCCATTGATATCTCACGATCTTACAAACTCAACGGGGCACTTCGCCCCCCTCCACCTTCATCTCGATCCCCGCATCACCAGCATCCACCACAACCCTCGCGCCCTCCGCGACCTCGCCTGCCACAATCATCCGGCTGAGTCCGGTCTCGACCTCCTTCCGGATCACTCGCTTCAGAGGTCTCGCACCATAAACCGGGCTGTAGCCGGCATCCGCAAGATACTTCTTCGCAGCATCGGTAACCACAAGCTCGATTCTCTGACCCTCCAGTCGTTCAGTCAGATACTTGATCTGAATATCCACAATCGCGACAAGCTGCTCCTTTGTTAGCGCCCTGAAGACAACCGTCTCATCGACCCGATTCAGGAACTCCGGTCTGAAACAACCGGATAGATCCTTCAGAATCATCTCTCGCATCTCTTCATAGCTACCCCCGGAACCACCGCTCGTCAAATCCCGATAGATGTGCTCACTCCCGACATTCGAGGTCATAATCAGAACTGTGTTCTTGAAGTCAACAGTCCTGCCATGCGAATCAGTGAGCCGTCCGTCGTCAAGAATCTGTAAGAGTATATTAAAAACATCGCAATGAGCCTTCTCGATCTCATCAAACAGGATCACAGCATAAGGCTTCCTCCTGACCGCCTCTGTTAACTGCCCGCCCTCATCATATCCGACATACCCGGGAGGTGCGCCGATCAGCCGGGCTACGGTGTGCTTCTCCATGTACTCGGACATGTCGATTCTGATCAGATTGCGCTCCGAATCAAAGAGCGATTCGGATAGCGCCTTGCAGAGTTCGGTCTTCCCAACACCGGTCGGACCTAAGAAAATGAAACTCCCGATCGGACGATCCGGATCCGAGATTCCTGCGCGAGCCCGCAGGATTGCGTCTGATACCGCCTGCACAGCCTCATCCTGCCCAACAACCCTCTGGTGCAGCTCATCCGGAAGATCAAGGAGCTTCTCCCGCTCGCCCTGCATCATCTTGCTCACAGGAATGTGCGTCCACCTGCTCACAATCTCAGCAATGTCCTCCTCGTCCACTTCTTCTTTCAGGAGCGTTGATGCAGTCTGCTTCGATTGCAGCCGCTCTTCCTCGTCCGCAAGTTCCTTCTCGAGCGCGGGAAGCTTTCCGTGCCTCAGTTCTGCCGCCCTGCCCAGATCGTACTCCCGCTCCGCAAGCTCGATCTGAACCTTCATATCCTCGATCTCCCGCTTGACCTCCCGCATCCGCGAGATCGCATCCTTCTCTGTCTGCCACTGCGCATTCATGCTGTCAGAATCACTCTTCAGGTCTGCAAGTTCTCGCTCCAGACTCTCGAGCCTCTCTTTTGACGCTTTGTCGCTCTCTTTCTTAAGAGCCTCGCGTTCGATCTCAAGCTGCATGATCCGGCGCCTGATCTCGTCAAGCTCGGTTGGCATGCTGTCAATCTCGGTCCTGATCCGTGCGGCAGCCTCGTCCATGAGATCAATCGCCTTGTCAGGGAGGAAACGATCCGAGATGTAGCGGTTGCTTAAAACCGCTGCGGAGACGAGCGCAGCATCCTTGATCCGGACGCCGTGATGAACCTCGTAGCGTTCCTTAAGCCCCCGCAAAATCGAGATCGTGTCCGCGACATTAGGTTCCTCGATTAAGACCTGCTGAAACCTCCGCTCGAGCGCAGCGTCCTTCTCGATGTATTTCCGGTACTCGTTCAGCGTCGTTGCCCCGATGCAATGCAACTCGCCCCTCGCAAGCATCGGCTTCATCAGGTTGCTCGCATCCATCGAGCCCTCGGCAGCGCCTGCGCCAACAACGGTGTGCAGTTCGTCGATAAACAGGATGACCGCCCCCTCGGAGTCTGCGACTTCCTTTAAGACCGCCTTGAGTCGCTCCTCAAACTCGCCCCTGAACTTTGCCCCGGCAACAAGCGCGCCCATGTCAAGCGCTATTATGCTCTTCTCCTTCAAGCCCTCGGGAACATCCTGATTTGCGATCCTCTGTGAGAGCCCTTCGACGATCGCAGTCTTTCCGACCCCTGCCTCGCCGATCAATACCGGATTGTTCTTCCGTCGCCGTGAGAGGATCTCAATCGTCCTTCTGATCTCATCGTCTCTTCCGATGACCGGATCGAGCTTTCCTTCTCGTGCTGCTGCTGTCAGATCAATTCCGTACTGCTGGAGCGCCTCGTAGGTCGACTCCGGCGATTGTGACGTCACCCGGTGACTTCCCCGCACTTCCTTGAGCGCCTCGAGCAGTTCGTCCTTTGTGACACCGGACTCTCTAAGGATTCTTCCACAAGCACCATTGGATTCGATTAATGCACTCAAGAGGTGTTCTACGCTTATGTAATCGTCTTTCAGCCGTTTAGCTTCTTTTTCCGCAGCGATGAGTGCACTGTTGAACCGCTGGGTGATATGAATCTCGGTTATGCCTGATACCTGCGGCTGCTCGGATAGATGCTGCTCCAGTTGCTCAAGTAGTATCACTGGCGAGATGTCCATCTTCGCAAGGATTCTCGGGGCGAGACCGTCCGCCTCCCGCAAGAGCGCAAGCAGGAGGTGCTCGCAGTCGATATATTGGTGATCATACTCAGTTGCGATCGCTTGAGCGTTCTGCATCGCTTCCTGTGCTTTCAGTGTGAATTTGTCGGGTTGCATAACTACACCTTACCCCGATCCAAGATTAATCATTCGGATTTGCAAACTCCGCCCGGTTATACCAGCCGCACCATGACCCCATCAGTCCCACAGTCTTGATTTGCCCGGATACAGGATACCTTTAAGTATATCCATCGGTCAAGCATATCGTAATACTTGTCCAAAGGAGATTTACTAAATGGGAAATCGACCGCTTGATACATTGAATGGTGTGCTGGATACATCAGTATTAGTTCGATTGAAGGGCGCACGCGAATTTCGCGGGACGCTGCAGGGATACGACATCCACATGAACCTCACACTCACCAATGCCGAGGAACTCGCAGATGATGAGGTGGTGCGCCGCATCGGAACAGTTATTGTTCGCGGCGACAATGTGGTATATGTGTCTCCAGATTAATGGTGATAAAAAATGTCAAAAGGAACGCCCTCGATGGGCAAACGTCAAAAAAAGACGCATATACGGTGCAGACGATGCGGTAGCATCTCGTACCATAAGAGAAAGAAGGTCTGTGTCTCATGTGGATTCGGTAAATCAAAAAAGATGCTCGATTACCGGTGGAAAGAGAAAGGACGATCAGGATAATAGAGTGATGGTTCCAGAGTGGATTGCCGTTTCATAGAATTATGCCACCAAAGTGATACAAACTGCCATAAATCGATTGATTTGGTGATTTCATTTGAATGAATCATGTGGAGTAGTCGGTGGCTCATTTGTCAAGCAGAACGCCGCGCTTCCGATTTATTACTCACTGTACTCACTCCAGCACAGGGGACAGGAGTCGGCGGGCATATCGATCGCGCACGAAGACAACACGCGGTCGATCAAGGGTATGGGCATCGTGCCATGGGTCTTTAAGAATGCCGATCTGCTCTCAGTTCCGGGCAGCGTCGGGATCGGGCATGTCAGGTACTCAACTACTGGTGGATCAGAACCTGAGAACGTACAACCTCTGACGATCAATTTTAAGGGTGGGACAATTGCGATTGCGCATAATGGGAACCTCGTCAATTCGGAAGAGTTGCGCCTTGAACTGACGCGGCAGGGGCACATCTTCCTCTCTGATTCGGATACTGAGGTCATCGCACACCTGCTTGTTAAGGATCTGATGCGAAACAACATCGTGGAAGCGGTACGCAGGCTGATGCGGCGGCTTGTTGGCTCATACTCCTTTGTGATGCTGCTAAACGATATTCTGATTGCTGTGAGAGATCCGCTAGGCTTCAAGCCGCTCTGCATCGGGAAGGTCGAATCGGAAGGCAGATCCGGTTACATCGTGGCAAGCGAGAGTGTGGCGATTGATGTTCATGATGGTGAGTTTATGCGCGATGTGCGCCCGGGTGAAGTGCTGATAATCACCGGCGACCAGATGGAAAGCCACCAGATATACCAGCAAAAGAATGTTGCGCACTGCGTCTTCGAATATGTCTATTTTGCACGACCAGACTCTATAATCGATGGCAAACTCGTCTACGAGGTTAGATTAAAGATCGGCGAGCAGCTAGCAGCCGAACACCCCGTGGATGCAGACATGATATCGCCGGTGCCGGACTCTGGCATCACCTCTGCGATCGGATACTCCAAGAAATCGGGCATCGAATATATCGAGGCTCTGATGAAGAACCGTTACGTCGGGCGCACATTCATCATGCCGTCTGACACTGTGCGGAAGAAAGCGGTTCAACTGAAATTAAACGTGATAAAGCCGAACGTCGAGGGTCGGCGAGTGGTGCTGATCGATGACAGCATCGTGCGAGGAAACACCTCACAAAGGATCGTTGATAAGGTGCGCAAAGCAGGCGCATCGGAGGTGCATGTCAGGATCGGAAGCCCGCCGATCAAAACCCCATGCTATCTTGGCATCGATATGCCCACGAGAGAAGAGTTGATCGCGTCGCAAAAGAGCGTATCAGAGATAGAAACGGCGATTCACGCAGAAACACTCGGATACTTAAGCATCGACGGACTGGTCGAGGCGATAGGGATCCCTGCGAGTGATCTATGTCTTGGCTGCCTCACAGGAGTGTATCCAGTGGAGATACCAGGGGAGCAATGCGCACGAAAGCAGCTTCGGCTGGAAGACTTTGATTCCGTTGATTGAACCGACGCGTGTTTAGCTAACCACAAGATTACACGGATTTCCACGAGAAAGAACACTCTTCTTGTGTTAATCTCGTCGTTTTTTCACCTTGACCAAACACCCACCAAATGACCAGTAATCAGTGTTAATCTCTGGTTAACAGAAGTTTTCAGCCGCTGATTAACGCAGATTACACGGATTTCATCAATCCACCCGTTCCCAAGTTCTCTTATTCTATAGGTTATGTTAAACTACTGTAGATTATGCCACCACCAAATTCCCAACCAATATGCACCTAAATGCGGCATTTGCTCATGCAAAGCGGTTCTGCTACGTCTTAACCGAAACACACGATGAAACAGTGTTATACCCCCACCACACCTCAACGGTCAACCATTATAACCTCCCACGACCCAGATTTGATCATGGATCCACGACTTAAAAAAGTGCGCATCATCGCGGACTACCAGTTTGGCAGCGGCGCGGGCAGGGCGCTTTTTCCTGACGACGTGGCATTTAAGTTATCATCAACCGGCAGGATCCGGCAGATCCTGCAGGGTAACGAGCACGTTGCAACACTCAGGGCAAGCGACAACCAATTCACGCTCGGAAGACTCGGAGCGTCCCGGTTGCATGCATCGCTCCCCAGCCCTGCCATGCGGGTTGTGGTTACCGATGATGCAGTACCCTTTGTCAGCGATGGGAAGACCGCGTTTGCACGGCACATTATCGACGCAGACCCTGCGATAAGGAGCGGCGACGAGGTGCTTGCAGTGGATAAAGATGACACGCTCCTTGCAACAGGGCAGGCAAAGCTGTGCGCATCCGAACTGCTCACATTCGAACGCGGGGCAGGAGTGGATGTGCGGCGAATCACATAACCTCGCGATTAACGCGGTCGTGTATCAGGCTCACCGATTTGAACTTATGAAATCCAACCTCAAAATGACGCCATAGAAGTAAACGCTAATTGGCAACAGGTTTGACATTTTCCCGGAGCCTGGGACCTGCGAAACCGTTATGTATTATTAAATATCATAATAACATGCATGGTAGTGGAATCGACAAATGAGATACAAAAATCTACTGATCGATTCATTGAGTCGGAGATGATTATCTCAAGGGGGTTTATGGTATCCACTCAGATGATGTTCGGGGATGGTTATAAAGCAATCATCCGGAACTTATCACATAGATACGGAAAAAGCATCATCGAATATCTTGCAGTCGGTACTGACCTGAGCACTCTGCCCGATATCGAGAAGTTACAGTTGTTGTTCGAACGCGGCGTTAGTGCCGATAATGTTCAGGTGACAATTGAAGATGATAAATTGATATTAACAACGCTAAACTGCAAGCACCATCTTGGAAAGGATGTGCGTGAGAAGACTGGCATCCCCCAGACAAGGGTCTGTCCGGTCGGCATTCTTGCAACCTGCCTGATACAGAACATACTCAGCCAGAACGTCACCGGCGGACACAAGGATGCAGACAATTACGAAAAAACGGGGAATGTAATATACACTTTGATTTAACGGGGGAGCGATCATGACTATACCCGAGATGCTTGACAAGGTTTTATTAGATCTTATACACACAGGAGAAATTGAATCAAGTGTGATTGCAAGCCGTGACGGGCTGCTTATGGCATCGCACATGCCACACGGCGACGCGGATGTTTTCGCCGCTATGTCAGCAACGATGCTTGGTGCTGCGGAAACTGCATCCACCGAGCTTGGAAAGGGTGTGCCGGATCGGCTGATCGTTGAATCAAACGATGGGAAGCTGATTGCGGTTGGAGCCGGATCGAAGGCACTGGTCGTGGCGCTTACACCACCTGACGCGGGTCTCGGACTTGTTCTTGTGGAACTTGATAAAGCCGCCGAAAAGATCAAGAAGATTCTGGCTTAATGCAGGCGTTAAAATGTCACACATACAGGGAAGCGATGTCTTGTGGATTGAACTTGACGGCTGGATGGCAAAACTCAGGTTTTCTGCATGTCACCTGATACCGGGTCATCCGAAGTGCGGGAGGCTACACGGACATACTTATGCAGTGAACGTGCGAGCACACGGGATGCGCACCGGAGAGTTTATCATCGACTTTGAACTGTTGAAGGGGATGGTTGCACAGATATGCAGTCGGTTCGATCACCACGTCATCGTAGCAGAAAATGATCCTCGCCTACATATCACGAAAAAGGACGACAGTGTGGTCATCGTTATTGGTGAGAAGACCTACCAGATCCCGATTGAGGATATTGCCTTCATTCCTATCGATTCAACGAGTGCCGAGAGCTTGTGCGTGTATGTTGCAGGCGAACTTGCCCGCATGATCGAAACCGGCGACCACCGTGTCAGTAGACTGGATGTGCGCGTCGATGAAGGGATCGGGCAGGGTGCAGGGTGCAGGGTATATCTGGGTGGCACTGATGATAGCAAGAGGTATGACACCGATAATGGCGATGCCGGGGGGTCTTTATGAATGTGATTTGCTGCTACAATGTCAATATAGACTCGGTATGTGCAGTTGGCGGTGCTAAAATCACCGAGTATATCGAGAAAAATAATCTTAGTACTGAAATTAAGCATCTGGTCGAAAATCCGCCGAACCGGATCAACAGCATCAGCGATCTTCTTGCTATTCTTCTGATACATATAGAGAAAGGAACCGGGGGCGAGTTTCTGGTTGAGACGCCTGATGCCATCCCGGAGTCTGCGATTCGGTCCCTGCTGACAGACGAACCGGTGCTGCGTCTGGGCGGAAACGCCGGGATTGCCGCGGACGTTCTGTCCAATCTCGGAGCATCGCTGGTGATCCCAAATGTGGCGTGCCCGTCGAGAACACAGGTTGATCTATTCACAGGAGAGAGGATACGGATCCCGGTTTACAAAGACGGGGATATTTCCCTGTTAACGCCGGGTGACACTGTTAGCTGCGAGGAGGACGCCTTGCACTACGTTTTTGACTTCAAGAAAGGGGATAAGGTCACACTCTGCGGCAAAACGATCAGCGTGCCGAACAACAACCGTATCATAGCAACTTACGATCCAAAAAACATCTCGTTGTACATGGATGATGCGTTCATGGATTATTCTCTTGCGCATATCAAAGAAATGGACGGGGCGTTGATTTCAGGATTTCATCTGCTTCGTGATACGTATCCGGATGGATCCACCTACATCGACTGTTTGCAGCCGATTCTTGATCATTTGAAACGTTGGAAATCAATAAATCCGGATTTGCGGATACATTTTGAATCCGGCGATTTCCTGGACGGCGGCATCACCGATTTTATAATCAGTCACCTCTCTGATATCGTGGACAGCATCGGTATGAACGACGAGGAGTTCTTGAAGGATGATGCGGATACTTCAGCAAGAAACATCATCGAAAGGTCGGTTAAATCGATTGACGAGCTTGGAATAGCAAGATTATGCATTCACACAAGAGATTTTATTGTGAGTGTCTTTGATCCGGCATATATAGATGCGCGATCCGAGATTGACGCACTGAACTTTGGTGCGTCAGCGTCCGGTGCGCTTGCCCTATCCGGACACGCCGACATCATATCAGCACACGCCGCAATCAGGAATCTACGACCGAGTGACGCCGGAGTTCGCGAATGCTCAAGCGTGCAGGAGTATTTTCATGGAGAACATGTAAACGGCGGCGTACATCTACAACTAAACGGCTACACAGTCTGCGTTGTACCATCGCTCCACTGCGAAAGCCCGGTAACCACGGTTGGTATGGGCGACACCATGACCGCAGGCGTTTTTCTTCGTGAACTGGAGCACCGCCCGGCGTAGATGGCATGGATGCCTGGAACCGGGACTGTGTTCTTTTGGCGTTTCATGGTTTTGGGGCAGAATTCGCGATTCATTGCCTGCGCCAGTGTGGTACCACGTCGCCCATGACATCCTGAGATATTCCGCCTGTGATGGTTCAGTTGGATGTGTAGCATCACGGGAGCCGTTTGGGGATATGGGTCAATATCCATTGGCAGCATCCCGGGCAAGCACATATAATGGTAACTACCCGGTATGTTGATTGGTCGTCCGATAGCGATTATGTACTTTTTAGCAGTAAAAATAACCGCTGATGGGCGCGGAGGAACGCGGAACATTTAACCGGTTATTTCCGGCTCTATGGTAATTCGGGTTACAAGCAGCTCGCAAGATGAATTGTGCCTGTGGGCATTGGAGGCGTAGAGAT
>CBDUQO010000072.1:0-9692 GCA_965369365.1 uncultured Methanosarcinales archaeon | reverse complement strand
TCGATACGATGTATATCGCTTTCTGAAGCACTATCGGCAGATTCAGTATTCCTATCCCTATCGTCATTTCGTGTATCTCCTGTATCGCCCCCGCTCCTTCCGTATCCCATGCACAAGCAGCCCTGCGAGAATTAGCATCGCGAGAATCGCCATGGCATAGCTGACATAGCCGCCCCCTCCACCACAGCTCTTGAACTCTGTTCCCATCGGGTAGCCTTTTGCTTTGTGTTCTGTGCTCGTCGATTCGGTCTCGTTGATCACAGCCTCTACCCCTGTTGTTACGGTCGTCTCAACGTCGTCCGTGCCATCACCGAAGCCAGAGTGCATGCCGAGGTAGCCGCCCCCTCCACTACCGCCGGAACCGCTGCCCGAACCGAGACCGCCATAATCCGAGCCGTCGTCACCATCATTATCCCCATCATCGCCATCCCCATCATCACCCCCATCATCGCCATCACAGTCACCATCCCACCCGTCTCCGCCGCCACACGAAACCCACACCTCTTTCGTATTATTGTACTCATTGCGTTCAGGGATATCGCCGCCACTGTCCGCCGTAACCATCACCCATCCGCATACCCCGGAGAGCGTTACCGTTACCGATTCGCTCGCATTCAGCGCACCTACCGTGCATTCATCGCCCCGATTCATCCCACGCGTGAGCGCAACCCTGAAACTCTCGTTCGTGCCGCCTGTACCGATGTTCTTGATGGTTGCATGAACCACGCCACCACTTGCGGATGCGGCTGTGACCACGAGGTCCGGCTGATCCCTCATCCCGAATACATACAGCCGGTTCCCGCCGATCGTGTATATCCTGCCGTAAGCGATGTACGGGGATGAGCCGCCGTATGGCGAACTCCAGAGTTCAACGCCTGTGTAAGAATCGAGGCACTTCAGTCCGTTGTAGTTGAAGTTACCCGCGTTGACACCGACAAAGACCTTAGCATCCCTCGAAACCGCAACCGAGTTCGTCCATGAACCAACCTCTTCGCGGTCCCAGATCAGTGAGCCATTGGTTGCATTGAAGCAGTACACACCACTGTTAGAAAAGCCCTCGCATCCATCCACAACATAGATGTACTTCTTATCCGAGTTCCTTGGCACAAAGTACGCAGGTGTTGAGTCTGTGCGCTGTACCGGATAGTTCCACAAGATGCTTCCGTTGAATGCGTCAAGGCAGTTGAATCCGCCATAGCCCATGCTGAATTCGTAGGTGGATATGTAAACCACGCCGTCCACTACGACAGGTGTGCTGAAGGCGTCATGCGTGAGGCTTGTGTTCCAGACTATCTCGCCATTATCCATTGTAAGGCAGTAGATAATAGCGCCGCGTCCATAGTATATCCTGCCGTACTTCGTGGTCGGAGTCCCGAGATGTCTTGTGGGTGCCAGATACGTCGAGGTATTCCAGAGTTCTTCCCCGGTCTCCACGTCCAGACAGAAGAGGTTTCCTTCTTCAGATTCGGGACATGTCGTGGAGGGATCTGTATGCAAAGACCTGAAAAACGAGGTGATAAATACTTTTCCGCTGCTGATCGAGGGACCTGCGTTGCAGTTTGCGCAGCAATCAGAGAACGGGTAATCCCATAGAATTGCTCCGGTCTCGCCATCGATCCTGTAAACGTGCATTCCTGATGCGATGAAGATACTGCCGTGGTAGTACGCGGGGGATGCCCATGAACCATACTCGGCAGGTGCAATCTCAGTTGCCCAGAGCATCTCCCCGTTTGTGGCATTCATCGCAACCATATAAGTGTAATCGCTTGACGAGAATCCCTCGCTTCCTGTGCAGTAGACAAAAACGGCATCATCTGCAACAACGATTGATGTGGATCCTCCGGCAAAGATGTCTTCGCTCACCCATGCAAGATGCGGCTCATCAGGTGTGTCACAGTCAAAGTACCGTGCATTCCCGCCGATTCCCCCGCTTGCAGCATCGCCATTGAGGACGATCACTGTGTTTGAGGTGTACACCGCCTCAAGGATGTACCACCGTGCAGTAATCCTGATCAGATACTCCCCATCAGAGTGGTTTGTGGTGTCCCACAGATGGACTCCGTTGTAATCCACGCCTGTGATGTTGGTCGCATTCCGCACCAGATTCTCTGTCAAGTTTGCAGTAAGGGACGGGTCACACGTCAGGTTCGATGCAAGTACAGTCCACTCAATCCCGTAGTTCGGGCTGTAGAATAGGTCGATTGTCAGATTTTTATCGTGTAACGCCTTCCATTTGATCGGATGGATTCCACCACATATCTCACCGCCTCTCGGGGATACGAGTTCCAGTTGAATCTCGTTTGCGGCGAACACCGCTCCTGTAAGATTGTTGTTGCTCTCGTTCGTCTCGTTCACATCGTTATCCGGATCCACGATCACAGTCAGGTTGTGCCATCCCTGAAAGTCGGGCTGCCACCGGATTGTCAGGTTTCTGTTATTGTAGGTGTCGAGGTCTGTCGCATTGACGATCCTCGGGTTGGTGACATTGGTGGCGTTTCCGGTCTCGTCCCAGACTGTGATCGTACCGCCGGGCATGTCTCGTGCGTACGCCGTGAGCGTCGCATTGAACCCTTC
This sequence comes from uncultured Methanosarcinales archaeon, assembly GCA_965369365.1. GTDB lineage: Archaea > Halobacteriota > Methanosarcinia > Methanosarcinales > Methanogasteraceae > Methanogaster_D. The sequence goes on along the minus strand of CBDUQO010000072.1, from coordinate 7,118 downwards.
CGCAGTTCCGGTAACAGGTATGATCATCCGGTTCGTCTTGTTCAGATACACAATATCCGGAAGTATCCTGATCGGGGCGAGATCGGTCAGCGTCACGTTTATGATGCTGCTCAGGTTGTTATTACTCTCATTCGTCTCTAAAATGTCGCCATCCGAATCGATGACCGCTGTTACGGTGTGATTCCCAGGACTCGTCGGCTTGTATGTGAGATTCACACTCGTCTGCCCATAGCAGGTGATATTTGTGGCATTCGCAACCACGGTGCCGTTCTCCACGAGCGAGACATTGAACTCCTCGGCAGTGCCGTTTATAGTAACTGTAATATTGTTTCTGGCGCGTACGAATGCCACATCCGGGGTCAGACCGACGGGCACCAGATCGGGTAATATGACCTTGCAAGATAGATTGGCTGCATTGTTCGTCTCACACACCTCCCGTACCTCGCCGTCGGAGTCTGCGATCATCGAGATGCTATGGTTGCCTCTGGCGCATGGTCTCCACTCATAAGAGAGATTGGTACCACCCCTCATGCCCTCAATCCTTCTTCGGTCCACCTCCATGCCATCTGCAACGAATGAGACATTGAAATGCTCATCAGTTATTCCGGAGACGCTTACGTTGATTGTGTTCGTTACGTTCACGTATATCTGGTCAGGAAGCACCACATCCGCAATCGCAAGGTCAGGGAGGTCTACGTAGACCACTCTCGTCAGGTTGTTGTTATTTTCGTACCTCTCATCGACCCTACCATCCGAATCGACAAAGACGGTTATGTTTATGAATCCATTCCTTGACGGTGCCCATTCAATCGAGAACGGGATATTAGGTGTCTCAGGGTCGTACCATATCGATCGGACCTCTGTTACGGATGCGGGCACGCCGTTCTCAAGGAGGGTCACATTGAACATCCCGCCGTTGCACCGCAGTGTTCCGTACACGGTGCAGCTTGTATTGACGTAAACAGTTTCACGAACCTCGATTTTGCCGGTCGGGGATATATCTGGCAGCGGATATGAATCGATATCCGTAATCCTCGGGGGATATGGCGATGCCGCAAGCGCAGGGATCACCTTTGCAGTGGTATATCTCGGGAAGAAAGAGATGTTCGCGGTGTAGTTGAACGATCCGTCCGGCTGTTGCAGGCTTAGCAGGTAATCGATCGGCGTGCTGCTATCGTTGATGCTCGTAATCCTCCATTCGGATGGATCCTTGCCGATGGCGAGAATCGCCTGGACGGCAGAGGCGGTTGTGATCGCATCCGAGAGGTTGCCATCTGCACCTGTATTTCTGCGGAGGAATGCCGAGGCATTCAAGATAACATCGGAATTGGAGGATTCGCCTGCCGCAACAAGTGCCTGAATGGCAAGCGAGGTTATCTTAATATCGCTTATGATCTCTATGGTTGCGTTTCCATTCGTCGTGTTCCCGTTTGTGGCGTTACCATCTGTTGTGTTTCCGTCCGTCGTATTTCCTTCGGTAACATTCCGGGCAGGTTCTTCGATGATCTTGCTCCAGCCGCCATCCCCGTTCTGATGAGATATGATGTAACCTCGTGACTTGTCGATCCTCTTTGCGGCGCTCCTATCACCACACGCGGTGAGTGCGAGGATGCCGAGTGCGTCATCGTTCACAGAAGTGGGATCGTTGAACTGGACGCCGTCATGGTACGATTTCACCATCGTTAAGTAGTTCACGTTCCCGAAGTTCGTTGGGTCGGCATCTCCGAGCGTGCTGATGGCAAGTAATGTGCGTGCACAGTCCTCAAAGGTTGCGAGCACGAAATCGTTGTACGGAATCGAGGGATAACCCGATAGGTATCCTGCAGACGTTCTACCGTATTTGGTCTTAATATCAGGATCCTTCCTGCCAGCAGAGAATGCAAGCATCGCCCATGCAGTGGTGGAGAACCCTCCGATGCTGCCACTGGCAGGGGTCTGTTTATCTCGCAGGAACTGGAGTGCATCCGTGACGTTACCCGCACAGTTGTATGGTAGTTTGGATACGTCCACAAAGAGGGATCTGTGCGTCTTTAACGACGCTATCGAATCATTGATGGATGCGTCGATTGATATGTTGTAGACACCCGTTTCATCGGGATTCCAGTTGAATTTGAGGGTATCTGGTAATGTCCTGATCAGTTTGACCTCTCTTGATTCGACCACCTCGCTGTTGATCGTGAGATTTACTTTGATATCTGTTATCCTCTGCGAATCCTGCTTGACTACCGCAATGATCGTGTTGTTCTGTTCGGTATAGATTCGATTTGGTAGTGAGATTGACTTGACGTTTAAGGCGTACTCCTCGGCATAAGGTTTGCGGAGGGGGTGATAATCACTTACGTTATCGCTGATGTTGTATGGTGTGTCCCAGATTCCATCGCAATCGAGATCCTCACCTATCCAGCCATCCCAGTAGTTGCCGATGTAATTTGTGAAGGTTGTGTTGTTGTGCCTATAACTGATCGGAATTGTGGAGTTCCAATGATTGTTCCGCCCGGCATCTATTGCAAACGCGTTTTCTGGGTCGTTCCTAGCTTCTGTAAAGAACAAATTGTTGGCGTGGATCGTGTTGTTATCACCCTGCAATTTGACCGTGTACTGGCAGTTGGAAATCGTGTTTCTGCAAATTGTGTTATTGTCTGATGCGATAAAGACGCCTGACGTTGCCATACGTACCGACTGACTGGCAGGAGACCGACTGCCTGATAGGAAGTTATCTGTTATCACACAATCGACCGAGTTATCAACCCTTATGAGGTACCCCACCCAAGAAGCATGCGTCAGCACAAGATTTGTGAGTGAGATCTTCTCGGACTCCTGGATGTTGATTGCCCGCCATCCCTCGGGAAACATACTTCCGCCATACGATGAATCAACTATTACTGCAAATCCATCGAGTTTAATATCGCTTGAGTTGACTATCCCTATCAGATTGGGTCTGGAGCGGCCGGAGGGTGTGCCATGAACTATGATTCTTGTGTCTTCGCCACTGCCAAGTATCTTCAGGTGATCTCTGTTTGTTATGGTCAATCTACTGTCGTAGTCCCCCTCATCGATGTGAATCATAGTATATTCCGTGCTGTTATCCACCGCCATCTGGACAGTCGGATAATCATACGGCACCTCGATGATACTCGTCTCCGCCACTACCACATCTCTCGATACCTCGTTATTGTACTCATTCCGCTCATCAACCAGATCATCGGGATCGATTCTGATGCCGATTGTATGGTTTCCGGCATCTTCAGCCGCCCACTCAAACGCGACCGTCGTATCTTCCATCGAGTCCAGCGGTGGTAGTGTCCGGATATCGATCACTATGCCATCCTCCACAAGCGCCACATCAAAGCCATCCGAAACGGGCACGCCTATGTTCGCTATCGTTGCCGCAACCGTGGTCACGAATTTCGTATATGGATCAGAGCCGATTGTTATTTCACCAGTTATCGAGAGATCCGGAAGTAGTACAAAGGAGAGTTCAGGAAGCTCTTCATCCTCGCGGCTCCAGATGATGATATCCCCATTCTCCAGGCGTTGATCGTATGTCGCATTCGCCCATCCGTCCGGTTCATCATGGAGATGCACCACAGGGCATTCTATCCCATCAACCCGGGTCACGTTGTTTCCGGCGGATTTGAACGTCTGGTTCGATAGCTCGCACGCAATCGCGGTGGCATTGAAGACTGTGGCTACTGACTCGTTCTTCATAAAGACCGGCTGGTAATGGATCGATCCGGCCGGATCGAGCATCAATACAATAACATCTACGGAGATGAAAGTGATGTTGTATTGTAAACTCCACCGATCTACATCGTTCAGCCGGTATTCGGAGATGTTTATAGTGTCTGCGTCCGTATTTCTGGCATCGAACTGCAGCACGTCTCCTGCGTGGATGCCTGACCTGTCGAGCACGAGTTTGTAGTAGTTATAACCAGCACAAGTGTCCGCATTCCAGTTCTCACTCGTGTTCAGATTCGTTACCGTAAGTGTGAAGTTGCTGCACGCAATTCCGTTTTCATAAGACGCCTGTCCCATAACAACGAATGGTTCTGATGGCTGTGCTGCCGCCTCGAGTGTGATGCCGAAGATGCACAGCAGAAGGGATAGCAACAGGTAGGATATTCTTCGCATTATTTTATTCACATCACATTTTTTTACCAAATTATCTTGATGAAAAGCAAATATACTTTATATCCATAAACGTTTCGGTTCTGTTTTGCGTAAAATCGGGTCAGATCGATGCAGCACCAGAAGACGAAACAGCAGTACTTCTGCTCAATCGCCGAGCTGCGGCAGTAGAAGCAGAAGTACGGTGCTGCGACTTATGCGATCTCGGTTGCTCCTGACGCTGCCTGCAGGATCATCAGCGCGTCGAGTGATGTGACCTTGCCGTCGTTATTGACATCCATCTTCGGGTTGTATTCGCAACTGCCGGCTGCAATTGAGAGCGCGATTACAGCGTCTGCGGTTGTGTATGTCGGTGTGTACTCCACGAGCGGCAGCAGGTCATACGAATGTGGTGTGTCGCCGATCCCGTCTCTGTCCGTATCGTTTCCAGCATAGTCGCTCCAGTAGTTCCCGCCGAGGTACGGTCCATCCATGATATTTGTTCCAAGGGTCTTCGTGATGTTGTAGATGTTTGTGCCATCCGTTTCAGCACCACCCAGAAATCTGTTGTTGTATATCAGATTGTCAGAACCTTTTAGAACGGGATATCCTGCAAATGTGTTCCCTCTGACGAGGTTATGGGATGCCGGCTTAGCATAAGAATTCACATAACCGCCAAGCAGCCAGTTGCTTCCGGAAACTGTGCCGAAGGTATTGTCTGTGATGAGGTTGTGGTCACCCCATACCCCCATCACGCGCAGGATACATGGTCCAATCGTGTTGTTCTCGATCAGATTATACGAAGAATCCTTGATCTGGATGCCACCGTACGTGCAATCTATGCGGTTGTCTTTGACAATGTTGTGGCCAGAGCAGAGTCTGACGCCGACACCGGGATAGTTCGAATACACGCCGGTATATGTAGCCATTAGGTCGAATCCCTGAATCGTGCATCCCTCGCCCCAAACGGTGATCTGATCTGCAGGATAGGGTATATTCGTAGTACCCGATGCATCATTCCGTATCACAACATCCCCTTCTGCGAGGAGCCAGATACCGTCCCTGGTGATGTTGACATGCTCATGATAGACGTTGTCCGTATCGCTCTTTGGGGATACGATGATCGTGGTTCCTGCTGACGTTGCATTGATCGCATCCTGTATCGTGGAGTAATTTGCGGGCACGCGTATCGTTTCTGACGAAGTAACCTGCACCGATTCTGAAAGCATGTTGTTCGTATCGTCCGGTTCGGAGATAACATTACCCGGATCTGCAATCACCTTCAGGTTGAATGTCTTCGCGGACGCTGGCGCCCATCTGAATATCACTTCTGTGCCTGCAGCACATGTCTCAAGTGGCAATACAGTACTGACCGTATCAACCACGGTGCCATCCACCTCAAGCGTCAGACCGAACGTACCTACATCGACCGTTCCGATGTTCTCAACTGTTGTATAGATCAAAGCGCCTCTACCACAGTAGATGTGATCCGGCATCTTGATCGCGGTCACGGTGAGGTCCGGTCCTGCTGCGGGTTCAAGCGTGGTATCCTCGACAAAGCCGCCTGTTGTTATTTCATCCGCAGCCACCGTATACGTAACGGTCTTTGACCGGAAGCACCCCTGCGCATCAAACCGCAGGATATTGCCTGCGCTTATATCATCGCTGTCCAGCATGAGCAAGTAGTAGTTCGATTCTGATGAGTTCCGGACATCCCAACCTTCGCTCGTGTTCGTGTTCGTTACCCGAACCCATGAATCGTTGCACGGGTTGCCACAGAAGTCGTATACGTGCCCGGTGATCACAAACGGTGTCGGCTCTGCCATCGCTGGCGTTGCCATACAGATCAATGCAATAACGATTATCTCTATTTTCATCTTGTTTTACCGCCTTTTCTTTTTAGCCCCTTCACGGATTTGAACCGTGTAGAGGACGTTTTTTCCATTTTCATGCTCTTTACCCCATTTCAATAAAAAACAAAAGAAGAGGAATACCAGATTCCTCTCCCAGTTCTTTCACGCTTTCATTTTGCTATCACCTTTACCGTATTGCTTCCTTCGAATCTTTCGCCTGTCGTCAACTCTCCTGTAACGGTCAGCAAAACCGCATCGCTTGTTGGCACATCCACCAGATCCTGTATCCTGAACTTGACCTCAAGTGCTTGTTTGCCAGGTATGACACTACCGTCTCCAAACGCATGCGCTCCCTCGCATTCAACTGTACTTACGTCAATATCTGCAACATCATAGCCCTCTGGCAGTGTGATGAATGCCTTGAGGATTCCTCTGCTGTTCAGGTCCAGCTTCTTCAGGTCAAATGTCACGCCTGCCGGTATCTCACTGCCGCCAAACGCATAGACCTTGCCGCCACCGATCGTAAACACTGTTCCATCGGCAACCGCTGGTGATGCTCCACCCTCCGGATAGCTCCATATTACATCGCCTGTGAATGCATCGAGTGCATAAGTTCCGGCATAGTCGAACCAACCTCCTTCCGTTCCCACGAAGACCTTGCCATCTGCAACCGCGACCGAGCATGTCCAAGCGCCGATCTCATCGGCTGTATAGGTCTCCCAGACCAGATCGCCGGTAGTCGCATTGAAGCAGTACGTCTGTACATCACTGTACCCCAGGCTTCCTCCGGTAACGTACACGTTTCCATAAGCAACCGCTGGTGTTGAGTCCGTCCTCTGGATTGTATAGTTCCACAGAATGTCACCGTTGCCCGCATCCATCGCATAGATCGCACCATAGTCGTAGAAGTCGTAGTTCGTAACATACACAGTGCCGTCTGCAACAGTTGGCGAGCCGCAAGCGTCAAGCGGAGTGGTTTGGTTCCAGATCACATCTCCGGTATCGGCATCGATACAGTACACGTTCCCGCCGATATAGATCCAGGTGGTGATATAGAACTTACCGTCCTCATAAGCTGGCACGCCCTGTGTATATCCGACACCCCACTGACCGGTCTGCTCTTCTGTGAATGTCCAGAGCAGCTCACCGGTCCCCTCA
>CBDUQO010000071.1:0-9698 GCA_965369365.1 uncultured Methanosarcinales archaeon | reverse complement strand
TTCATGCGCTGCGATTATATATTCTCTCATGATATACACTCTTTTCCAAGAGCGCGGTGAATGTGAGTGCGGACACAATCGACCATACCACCCCCCACGCCCACCTAAACCCTATCACCCTCCTCGCGTGTTCCATCCCCGTATCAAACACCCCTTCCCCCATCCTGAGCGGTATATTCTTCTTTCTGAGAGTCCCCATTATCCTGCGTACCGTTACACCGGTTATCTCTAATATCTCCTTCAAACTCCCCTTTTCATTCACATAGAGTTAGATTGCCTTCTCTATTCGGTACTGTTCCAGCCATCCCCCACGAATTTCCTTGCCATCCTATTCCTTGGTATGCGTTCTGGCGCCAGCCAACACCCCACCCCCACGCCCCGCTCACCCCAAATCCCGGCGATACGCCTGCAGCGACTTCACCGTGATCCTGTGCCCCATAGCCGCCTCAATCCCCTCGACCGTTGCCACAATCGCCTCTGCTGATGTGATATACGGAATCCTGTGCTTTATCGCAGCTTTCCGGATGTAGCTGTCATCAGCCTTCCCTTTCCGCCCAACCGGCACATTAAACACAAGCTGAATCTTCCCGTTCTCGATCGCATCCACAATATTCGGTCGTCCCTCCTGAAGCTTCAGCACGAGTTCAGACGAAACGCCCTGTCCATCAAGGAACTCCTTTGTCCCGCGGGTGGCGTGTATCGTAAATCCGAGATCAGCGAGTTTTCGCACTGCATCCGCCATTTTATCCCTTGCCCATTCAGGAACGGTCACGAGAACGCCACCCGCACCGGGATCTGTCGGAAGCGGGGTCCCTGTTGCATCTTGCGCCTTAAAGAACGCCATCCCGAAGTTATCAGCGATTCCCATCACCTCACCTGTCGCCCGCATCTCTGGTCCAAGCACCGGATCAACCTCGGGGAACATGTTAAACGGGAATACCGCTTCTTTCACTGCTACGTGAGGGAGCTCGTACTCTTTGAGTTCTGGAAAATCAGATATCGTCTTTCCAAGCGCTATGATCTGTGTTGCGATGTTTGCAAGCGGAATTCCGGTGACTTTGCTCACGAGCGGAACGGTGCGTGATGCACGCGGGTTTGCCTCAAGGATGTAGACCTTCCCACCTGCTATTGCGTACTGAATGTTCATGAGACCGACTACACCAAGCGCTCGCCCCATCTTTGCGGTGTATTCCTTAATTGTCCTGGTGTTCGCATCCGATATCGTTCGTGAAGGTATCACACACGCGCTGTCTCCCGAGTGGACTCCTGCAAGCTCGATGTGCTCCATCACTGCAGCGGTGAATGTGTCCTTGCCGTCTGAGATTGCGTCGACCTCAACCTCGGTTGCATCTTCCAGGAACTTGTCGATTAAGATCGGGTGCTCGGGCGTTACTTCGACAGCCATTCTCGCGTAGTTAATGAGCATCTCCTTGTCATAGACGACCTCCATGCCCCGCCCGCCAAGAACGTACGAAGGACGCACTATCAGTGGATAGCCGATCTTCTCGCCTTTCTCGATTGCGTCCTCAAACGACCGTGCGATATCGTTCTCTGGCTGCGGTATATCGAGTTCGGTCATCAGGTCCTTGAACCGCTCCCGATCCTCCGCAACATCGATACTTTCGGGAGACGTGCCAAGAATCGTAACACCAGCGTCCTGCAACTCCTTTGCGATGTTTAGCGGGGTCTGCCCACCGAACTGGACGATCGCACCATCTGGCTTTTCCTTTTCGTAGATGCTCAGCACATCCTCGACCGTCAAGGGCTCAAAGTAGAGCTTGTCAGATGTGTCATAGTCAGTTGACACGGTTTCCGGATTGCAATTGACCATTACCGTCTTTATTCCCGCGTCGCGGAGTGCAAAGGTTGTGTGAACGCACGTATAATCAAACTCGATTCCCTGACCGATCCTGTTCGGTCCGCCACCAAGGATCATTATCTTCTTCCCCTCAACCGGCTCATTCCGGTCGTCTCCATTGTACGTGGAGTAGTAGTACGCCCCGTCCGCACCGCTCACCGGAACCGGCTGGTGGCTCTGCACCATGCCAAGTGACAGCCGCCTCTCTCTGAAACCAGTCTCGGACACTCCGAATATCTCGCTTATGTAGCGGTCAGAGAAGCCGTTCTTCTTTGCCGAAATAAGCATTTCATCAGATAACTCCTTTGATCCTTCCATCTCTTTTTCAAAGTCGGTAAGTTCTTTCATCTGCTGAATGAACCATTTGCCAATCATTGTTCGCTCATATCCCTCATCAACAGAGAGTCCTTTCTTGAGTGCCTCATAGAGCTGGAATATCCGTTCACTGCTCGGCGTTCCGATAGCACCACTTAGCTCTTCAAGAGACGTATTCTCAAACTCCCTGACCCTACCAGGTCCATACCGCTTTACCTCAAGAGACCGGATCGCCTTCTGGAATGATTCCTTGAAGTTCTTCCCAATCGACATTACCTCGCCAACAGCCCGCATCTGCGTCCCGAGAATGTCGTCCACACCCTTGAACTTCTCAAACGCCCACCTCGGGAACTTTGCAACGACGTAATCCCCTCCCGGCGTGTATTTCTCGAGTGTGCCGTCCCTCCAGTATTCGATCTCGTCCATGGTGATCCCTGCCGCAAGCTTTGTCGATATCCGTGCAATCGGAAAACCGGTCGCCTTTGAGGCAAGCGCTGATGACCTGGACGTTCTCGGATTGATCTCGATTACAACGAGTCGATCCGTCACAAGATCATGCGCAAACTGGACGTTTGTTCCGCCAATCACGCCGATACCCTCAACGATTCGGTAGGAGTAGTCCTGCATCCTTTTTTGGAGTTCGGGGGGGACCGTCAACATCGGCGCAACGCAGAAGCTGTCGCCGGTGTGAACCCCCATCGGGTCACAGTTCTCGATGAAACAGACCGTTATCAACTGGTTCTTCGCATCCCGCACAACCTCAAGTTCAAGTTCCTCCCATCCAAGAACCGACTCCTCAATCAAGACCTGTCCCACAAGTGAGGCGGCAATCCCTCTTGCCGCAATCGTTCTGAGTTCATCCAGGTTATATACAAGCCCGCCACCGGTTCCACCCATAGTGTACGCAGGTCTCACGACCACCGGGTATCCAAGCTTCTCTGCGATTCTTTCGGACTCTTCGACCGTGTAAGCAGGCTCACTCTCCGGCATCTCTATTCCCAGCCCGTCCATCGTCGCCTTAAAAGCGATACGATCCTCGCCCCGCTCGATTGCATCCGGCTGGACTCCGATCACCGTAACGCCGTGTTTTTCAAGAACGCCAGCTTTGTAGAGGGCTGATGTGAGGTTTAGCCCGGTCTGCCCGCCGAGGTTCGGTAAAAGCCCATCCGGCTTCTCCTTTTCGATGATTCTCTCAAGATTTGCAAACGTCAGGGGCTCGATGTATGTAATGTCCGCAATCTCCGGGTCTGTCATGATCGTTGCAGGGTTTGAGTTCACGAGAACGATCTCATAACCCTCTTCACGCAGGGCTTTGCACGCCTGTGTGCCGGAATAATCAAACTCGCACGCCTGCCCGATTACGATCGGTCCCGATCCGATGATCAGGATCTTGTGTAGGTCTTCTCTTTTTGGCATGGTTCTTCACTTACCTTGTATTTATGGGCCTTTGCAAAAATGTTTTGTTGGGGGGGTAAAGTAGCCATGTATCGTTGCCGATCCCAAGCCCTTGAACCGTACGTGCTGAAAGTTGCACGTACGGTTTTAGGTGAGGAGGCGCAAGTAATCTCGCCCTCCTTAGTCTACAGACTCGTGGTTTTTATGCACATCTTCTCGTGCAAATCCGTGCAATCTTGTAGTTTTTATTCAGGCGTTTTGATAGAAATTTTGGTAATCACAACGTCCTCTGCCGGCTTGTTTTGCGAATCAGTCTCTACCTCTGCAATCGCCTGTACGACATCCAGCCCGTCGATTACCATGCCAAATACTGCATACTGCCCGTCCAGAGGTGACTGCGCTCCGTCACAGATATAGAACTGGCTGGATGCGCTGTCCGGGTGCTGGGATCGCGCCATTGCAAGTGCGCCGTCAACGTGAGTCAGTTCAGGATGAATCTCCAGCTTTATGTTTGTGCCAGAGTCGCCACTTCCAGTGCCTTCCGGGCACCCACCCTGAATCATGAAATCGTTGATCACGCGGTGAAAGATCAGACCGTCGTAGAATCCGCGCTCGGCAAGCCCGATGAAGTTTGCCGTGGTGCTTGGTACACGCGTTTCGTACAATTCCGCGGTTATCGTGCCCATGCTCGTCTCGATCACCGCAATCCGGTTTCTTCCCCCGGGTTCGGTCTTATTTGCAGTATCTATCGTAGCAGCCGCATCACCGATTTTAGCATCATCTTCGACCGCTGCATCTCCACCGTCGATAGATACGATCTGCACATCAAAGATCAATGTCTTTCCTGCAAGCTCGTGGTTAAAATCAATCACAACGCTCGTGTTTGTGATGTCTGTTATGGTGCCCGGTCCATAGCTGGTGGTGAGCTTCTTTCCGATCACAGGTGTAATTCCTGCCGCGCTCAATTCTTCGATCGGAACGGTCCGGACCAAGTCATCGCGGGGAGATCCGTACGCGTCTTCCGGCGTCATGGTCAGGGTCTTTGCTTCGCCTGCAGCCATACCAACTACACCGCGGTCAAACCCCTCGATCATCTGTCCTGCGCCGACCGTGAACCCGATCGGCTGATACGCCCTGCCCGGGTTGTGCGTGCCTGCTTCGATTGCGACATCTTCCACAGACGTGTCGAAAACAGTACCATCTTCAAGTCTTCCCGTATAGTTCACCAGAACATAGTCGCCCTCTTTGATCACCTCAACAGTAACGCCGCAGTTTGTGTCTACGCATCCGCTGACGACGAGAACCAGTGCCAGCAAGATGCCAATAATAAGTCGTTTCGCCATATCAATCACCATAATTTTGTCTTTGCAAGTACACTCCTTTTATGCCGATAAAAACATACCGCCGGAAGGGACTTATCATACCCCGGGATGTTTTCTTCTACCCAACTATATGAGCATACGCGCCCGATTCAGTGACAATCGTATCTGGGCGGGCACATCCGCATCGGTAACCCCAAGATGCCCGGGGTACATCACTGCCACATCAAGGCTTGTGAGCAGTTCAATCGAGCGTGCAAGGGCAGAGATATCGCCTCCAAGGTCGTACCGCCCGATTCCACCATCCGGAAAGATGGTATCTCCGGAAAACAGACTCCGCGTCTCTGGTTCGTACAGGCAGATACCCCCTCGTGTGTGACCCGGCGTATGGATCACTTCCAGCGCAAAACCGTCAAATTTAAGGGTTTCCCCGCCGTGAAGCAGCAAATCAGGCGTTATCTCAGGAGCACGTTCGCCGAACATCACTGCCGCAGTCGCACGGTCATCGCCGAGCAGCACGGCGTCCGCCTCATGGATTGCGATCTTGGCGCCGGTCATCTCCACAATTGCGGGCGCGGCGCAGGTATGATCGAAATGGCAGTGTGTGAGTATGATCAGTTCGGGATCGTGACCCTTGATGACCGCAGGATCGATTCCAGCGTCGATCAGGACTGTTCCGTCAATTAAGTATGCATTTGCGTATTGTGAGAAACTGTGTATCTGCATCAGTCAGATGTTGGTCTTTTCTGCAACTATAGTCTTTCCGGCGACGAACCGGCGGGGCACGCGGGGGTTTCTTAAGTCACCAAAACTCTGACTCAAGTCACAGAGCCTGCACACAACGATTTTCTGCCACCCATCTTACCATATACCCTGGCATGTTCACTGTGGCAAGTCAACAACGGTTGCAGTATACCTGGCTGCCATGTGGATCGTATCGACCCACACAGTGTGATCAGTAACTGCCGTAATACTTAAACACGGCTTTCCCCCGCCGCCTGCACCCTTCAACTTCTTCATCACATCCAGCCGGAGATTGATGCCAACAAGGACATCGAACTTGCCAAGCCTTAGCTGGCGCATGATCTCGCATCATGTCCGCAAATTGAATTGTTATGGCACTAAACCCCCTCACTTGAAAGTCCGGGTTTGTGCCACACCTGCCAAATTGGCAGCCTCGCATGGAGAAGAGTAATATATGGTAGAATATACAGTGTTTTGGAGAGACTTGAAATGTTAACAGTGATGATGACGAGGTGAACAAATATGTTTCCGGGACTTGGAAAGGGCATGAACCCACGTAAGGTTAAGCAGATGATGAAGCAGATGGGCATCACAGTCACAGATATTGAGGATGTGGAAGAGGTGATCATCCGGACGGCTAACACCGAGATCGTGTTCGATGACGCAGCAGTCTCGATCATGGATGCTGCTGGCACAAAGACATACCAGTTGACAGGCACTCCCCGCGAGCAGGAACGTGTGCGAGAGCTGGTGATACCTGATGACGACGTGAAACTGGTCGCCGAACAGACCGGTGTTAGCGAGGATGTTGCAAGCGACGCACTGAAAGAATCAAGCGGTGATCTCGCTGACGCAATCATGCGATTGAGCGGGGACTGAAGTTGATTGGAGCGATCTGATAGCGGCAAGACAACTGTGGAAAGGTTTGTTGCAAGTCCACTTTCCAACAGCAATTCCCGCTCAGCCGTCCACCCTACACTCTTGATCTTACTTATCGAACTTTTAGTCGTGCGTTGGGCACATAAAAAGCAAAAAATGTAAAGTGTGGCTATCCCGGACTTGATATTGTAACCACCTATGCGAAAATGCCTCCGAAAAAGGTAAACCCGACCGTAGATACAGGAAAAACCAGGTTCATTCCGGCGCTACATCGCCAAACGTTCAGCCATAATCCGCCATCAAGATGGTGGAGGATCTTTAAGAGTAACCGGGTAGTCTCTTTCAAATCCATAAAGCAATGCTGCAAGGATGTCTTCTATCGAACCAAATTTAAATCCAAAGAATAAAGACCGTATCTTCTCCGGAGAGACTTCTTTTACGTCCCAACTCCTTTCGGACTGATTGAAATCGCTGACAGGAAGTTCCAAATTTACCAAACAGTATTTGGAATTGTTCTTTGTGTTACTCAGCACTTATCATCCACAGATTTCACATATAGGCATATATATATTAAATGTTATTTGCCAATGCAAGATTCATTCAAGAGATTCAGGTAACTACTCAAGTACCTAAAACCACTATCGTGGAACTTCACTATGCAGGAACTACATATAACAGTGGGGGTACTGCAACCAAACCGGGAATTTAACCAGAGAGTGCGAAAGCGGGACGCGGAGGGGGAATAAGCGGTTAACTACTCTCTCAAACCTCCGCGCCCATCAGCGGTTACTTTTCTTGCCATAAAGTACAAGATCGCAATCGGACGACCAACCAACATACCTGAGTAGTTACAGATTCCATACTATATTTGGGTTTATCCAACCGCACCACCGACGAGGATATGACCCAAACATCACATAATGTGACAACCTTCCGGGAACCGTAACGTTATTATAGTGTTGCCTATAGATGAATATATCAATGGTACATGAAGTACCAGATCCAATAAAAATAGTCAACGATTAATACTTGCAATAGCCCAAAACACCTTGAAATCTGTTGCAAATCATTTCTGTGGGTCATATCGGGCTTGCAGGGCGGGGAATAATGGGCTAATCATTAGATTGCGTTCGTGAAACGTTCACGTAATAAGAAAAAGTGATACTGTAATAATGCATCGCGGTATCCCGAGTCATGAACACATCAATGCGAGTGGCACGATCACACGACTATTTTTTACGGAGGTGATTTACATGCAAGATTCAGATACAACGAAATATGTTATCAGAGCGGCGATAACTGCAGAGGGGATCGTTGAGCGCCCTGATGTGGTTGGGGCGGTCTTTGGGCAGACCGAGGGGTTACTAGGCAACGACCTTGATCTACGCGATCTTCAGAAAACCGGGAGAATCGGGAGAATCGATGTGAGCATTACTCCTAAAGCCGGCAAGTCTGCAGGGACGATCACAATCCCATCAAGCCTCGACCGCATCGAGACTGCCATTCTGGCAGCATCACTCGAGACGATCGACCGGGTTGGACCCTGCATCGCACACATAACGCTTGAGAAAGTGGTTGATGTGCGTGCTTCGAAGAGAAAACAGATCATCGAGAGGGCAAAGTATGTTTTGACCGATATGTTCGATCAAACAGTCCTGGAAAGCCAGGAAATTACTGAGGAGGTCAAAAAAGCTGTGCGGATTGAAGAGATCACTGAATGGGGCAAGGATAAACTTCCAGCAGGTCCCAACGTGGTGAATTCCGATGCGATTATCATCGTAGAAGGGCGCGCAGACGTCCTTACGCTGCTACGGTACGGGATCAAAAACGCAATCGCCGTCGGTGGGACATGCATCCCTGAGTCAATCATACCGCTGTGCAAAGAAAAGACGGTCACCGCTTTCACAGACGGGGATCGTGGTGGTGAGCTGATCGTCAAGGAACTGTTGCAGGTAACCGATCTCGATTTTGTCGCACGCGCTCCTGATGGCAAGGGCGTCGAAGATCTCGTTCAGAAGGAGATTGTGACTGCGCTACGCCAGAAGGAGCCGGTCGATCAGGCGATCATCAGTTATGCGCATGAAACCGAACCAAAGAGGAAGATACACGATCGCGGTACGAAGATACACCGGAAAGCTGTTTCGAAACCCACCAAGGTCGAAAAACCAGAGAATGGTTCCGAATTCACGGCACATGTAAAGGAACTTTCCAATACCATGGGTGCACGGCTGCTCGACAGCGACACCAACATCATCAAGGAGGTGTCGGTACGGGATCTGGCAGATTCGCTGAAAGGTTGCACCGATTCCATCGAAAGCGTGGTTTTTGATGGGATGGTTACCCAGCGAATACTGGACATCGCTGCTGAAAAGAACGTTAAATGTCTTGTTGGGGCAGAACTGGGACATATCACCAAGCACCCAACCTCGGTCAAGGTTATAACCGCATCCAGCCTATAACGCAGAGCTATTCTCTGCGGTTTTACTTTTTTTTCTGATTGGTCGTCTGTAGATTCGTGTGTGTTTAACTGCAGTGCGATTTTTTCACAAAAAATCGAGTAAAAACTGCCCTTCGGGTGGGGCTGGCGATATACTTTTTCGGGTGCTGTCTAAAAATCCGGCAGTATCCCATAAACCGTGACTTGGATTAACAATCATTGGGCTTGATGGCAATTTTACATAATTTCGATGCACCACCTAAAACCATTATCAGTAGGGTACATAGAGGATGAAAAACTGTGCCGGGTCACGAAAATCAGCACACCACCAAAAATCCAGTGATATCTGCACTTTCCGCCCACCGCGCCCAACCCAATCCCCCCAATCTGTATGCAATGAAAGTTCCGGACCAGAGAATCCGCACCAGATTTACCACATTTTCCCAACAACCCCATTTTTTCGTAAATGAAAATTGTGCACAAGGGGGGTTATGGCTCTTCTCTGTTTTGTATGGGCAACACGAGCACCCATTCCAATAAACAGGACATCAGTGTAGAAGAGCTGTCCTGGATAAAACATGGATAATAAAACCACAGAGAAACACAGAGGGTCACAGAGAAATGCAATCTGTTTTAAGTGGGGATTTGTGGGTAATGGCTGGTAAGAAAACTCGGTGTCCATCTGTGACTTCTGTGGTTAATTATCTATGATAAATAATAAAGGATTTCATCACCACGACTCTCCCCAGTT
>CBDUQO010000070.1:0-9883 GCA_965369365.1 uncultured Methanosarcinales archaeon | reverse complement strand
GGCTAAGGTGTTATCCGTATCTGCCATTCAACTATCCAGTTACATCGCATGGAAATTACAAACCAATTTCACACATAAAACAACATTTATTACACTCTAACATATAATCAATAACAATGCACCGAAAAACGAGAATTGCACTCTTATGCACCATACTCATCATATCGCTCGTGACCTGCGGGTGCCTCCGGGATTTTGAAGAAAGTCGCCTCGGGATAGCAGAGATTGATATATCGCCAGAGCGGGTTACAAGCACCGACGTTCTGCTGAATGTGACAACGTATGTCGAGAACCGCGGGGATGGTGGTAGTGGGGATGCAAAACTGATCTTAAAAGCGTTTGATTCTACATCGGGACTCCTCGTAGGAGAGACAACGACTTCTGCCGGGAGCATCGACGAAGACAAAACAATGCCGGTTTTGCAACAGATCAGCGTCGAAAGAGAGGGGGGTTATCGGATCGATGTTGTTTTATTTGAGGATGATAAGCGATTGAGGCAACGATCGATGCAAATCTATGATATAGGCAGTCTGACGCCGAATATCCATGATATAGGTATCAAGATTCAGGAGATGGACTTTCTGGTAGAGAATGTAACCGATTCACGAGTTGTGATTGGTGTGGATCTTTACCTCACAAACGAGGGCGACTCCACGAGTGAGGACTTGTCGATGCTCGTCAAAGCCCGTGAGGTAGATGCAGGACTGCTTGCTGACAAGATCTGGATCACAACCGGAAGCATCAAGAAAGAGACAACGATCATCCGTAGTTGTGATATCGCGGTTCCTGATGGCTACAATTACATCGTTGAGGCACTGATCTGGAAGAACGATACTATCGTTGAGCGTGGAGAGGGTGTGGTGCAGCTCAACCCAAAGCGCACGATCCCAAAGGACGAAGAGATCGTCTCAGACAAGATTCGGGTCGATGATTTCATACCAGAAGCGGAAGCGAGGGAGTATGGGGAATCACCAGCCGGAATGAAGAAAACCCCCGGATTTACTTCTGTGATGGCTGCAATTATGATTATGATCGCTGTGTTTACTTGTATCAGAAGGAGGGAGGACTAATGGCTGATAACAACCTTGAAAGTAGATTTAAAACCGGAATGCTCGTGATAGCAATGTTTCTTATGCTCGTTGCCACGCTCCACTTCTATTTCTCGGTGCAGGACGTGATTGGCACGTG
The DNA here is from genome assembly GCA_965369365.1 of uncultured Methanosarcinales archaeon. Classification (GTDB taxonomy): domain Archaea; phylum Halobacteriota; class Methanosarcinia; order Methanosarcinales; family Methanogasteraceae; genus Methanogaster_D. The sequence continues at coordinate 8,695 of CBDUQO010000070.1, read as the reverse complement.
GTTCGAGTATCAGTATACATCGATCTTCCGTGCGATCTTCTCGTTTGTTGTGATCGTGGTCTGCATCTACTTGATCCGGTTTCACATCATTTCGCGAGGCTGAAGTTCACAGGTCAGAAAACCTTATGCTCATCGCCTTGAGGAGAATATGGCATGACAATAACCATCGCAATTACAGGAAAGGGCGGAACCGGGAAGACAGCGGTTGCCACGCTGCTGATCAGGCATGTCGTGCGCACAGGTCGGGTGCTGCTTGCGGTCGATGCCGACCCTGACACCAACCTTCCCGAGGCACTCGGCGAGACCGCTGACCGAACCGTGGGCGATGTCCGGGAGATCCTGATGGGCGATCTCCCACCCGATATCGACAAGATGCGGCTGCTCGAATCCAGGATATACGAGATACTGATAGAGAATGCGGGTTACGACCTGCTCGTGATGGGAAGACCTGATGGAGCCGGCTGCTACTGCTATGCAAACAACCTGCTGCGCGGCATCATTGACAAGATTACAAAGAACTATGATCTTGTGATCATCGACACCGCAGCCGGCATGGAGCATCTCAGCAGAAAGATCATCCGTAATCCGGATCACCTGCTGGTGGTGACTGATGGCTCGCGCAAAGGTCTGACAACCGCCGAGCGGATACGCGATCTTGTTGCCGAACTTGATCTCGGATTCAAAAAAATGCATATCATTCTGAATAAGGTTACGCCCGAAAATAAAGAGAGTCTGGTGATGCAGGCGTCAGAACTTGGATTTGAGATTGCCGGGACGATCCCATTTGACGCAAAGCTTGCGGATTACGACCTCCACGGAACGCCGCTGATCGATCTGCCTGATGATTCGAGCGCGGTTATTGAGGTTGAGAGGATATGTAAGTTGCTCGGGATATAAACTGCGGTTGTGGCTGTTGCAGTGATCTGTGATAACTATCGGATTCTGTAACTACTCAAGCATATTGATTAGACTCTCGATTGCGATTCTATGCGTCATAGCAAGAAAACCAAGGCTCTTTCTGTAATTCGCGAGTGCAAACATCTCGTAGATAAATTGCGTCCATGATGTGTTGGGGTCGTGGAGATCACGAATAAACGAATAAACGAATCGGATAACCGGCAGAAATCACTGGATTTTTAGACAGTGCCGAACTAAAGTATAACTATTTGGATAAATGAGCAATCTCTGTATATGTATTGGTCACTGCAACGCGAAATACCAGAGACCCAAAAAACTAACCGCTGATGGACGTGGAGGCTCGCCGCGCTGTAGCGTCCTCCGCGATTTTTACAATTGGGGGACGTTGAGGATACTGTTCCTCATGGTCACAGTTGTGCCTGAAACGAGTTGAGTTTCATGTCAATGAGCGGTTGCAGGCGGGTGTCTGTGACTAGCATACTATGGACATGATCAGCTGGCGTTTCGAGCGATATCTCCTTGGTCATACCATATCTCCCGCGATTGACGACTGTGGCATTCACGATCCCCAGCATATCGAGTTCTGAGATTAGTTCGGTGATGCGCCGCTGTGTCAACACATCAAGATCGAGCACAGTACACATGCGCTTGTAGATTCGATAAACCTCGCCGGTGGACATGATCTTTCTGCCGCTTGGCTTCCGCATCGATTCAGTGGCTTTATCAAGTAGTGTGATGCCATACAGCAGCAGCTTCGACTGGGTCGGAAGCGTTACTACAACTTCTGCGACCCGGTCAGACTCGATCTTGGACTGCGCATTCCTGACATGGGTTACACGTGTGAGCATTGAACCATCCCGTTCGGCAAGTTCTGCCGAGACCCGGAGCAGGTCGAGCGCCTTGCGTGCGTCGCCATGCTCTCTTGCCGCAAGTGCGGCACATAGTGAGATTACATCGTTGCTGAGCGATTCGTTGCCAAATGCCATATCGGCGCGCTGGCGCAGGATGTCTGACAGTTGATCAGCGTTGTACGGCGGAAAAACAATCTCCTCCTCTCCAAGAGAGCTTCTGACTCTTGGATCAAGGAATTCTGTGAACGTTAAATCATTTGAAATCCCCACAAGACTGACTTTTGCGTGGTCCAGCGTAGAATTGATTCTTGACAGACTGTATAATACATCATCGCCTTTTTTTATCAGTTTGTCGATCTCATCGAGTATTATAACCACAACCTGTTCCGTCGAATCGACTGCACTTCTGAATTCGGTGTATACCTGATCGGTGGGCCATCCGGTCATCGGTATCCGCCTGCCAAAACTCCGCGCCAGGTTGGCGAGTAAACGGTACTGAGTATCGATAACTTCACAGTTCATATACAGAACCTTACAGGGTATCCCGCGCTTTACCCCCACATTCTCAAGTTCGTCCCCGACATGTGTAGTAACTGCCGTTTTTCCAGTCCCGGTCTTCCCATATATCAGGATGTTTGATGGAGTGTCTCCACGCAGCGCTACAACCAGAATTTTGAGTAGCGCCTCAACCTCGCGGTCCCGGTGTGGAAGGTATTCCGGTACGTATGTCGACCGGAGCACGTCCCGGTTCAGGAACATCGATTTCGATTCAAGCAATCCTTCAATAACTTCCGCTATAGATGTATTTCTCACAAAGCACCCTCCAAATGTTGCAAAATTCACTTCAACTACATCACTATTAAGGATTTCGGGCGTATAATTGTATTTTAACCCGTAATAACTAAGGCGAGAGCCGTTTTCGGTCACGGGGGAACAACACCACATCACGGATATTCTCAACATTGAGCATGGTCATGACCAGCCGATCCGCACCAAGTCCCCATCCGGCGTGCGGGGGCATCCCATACCTGAACGCTTTTAAGTAGAAATCAAAGCCATCAGGGTCAAGTCCACACGCCGTGATTCTCTGGCGCAGCAGACTGTGGGAATGGATACGCTGCGAACCCGATGCAAGTTCCATACGCGGGTGCATCAGGTCAAACGATTTGCTGTAGCGTGAATCATCCTCGCGCGGATGGGTGTAATATGGCTTGATGTGCAGTGGCCAATCGGTGATGAAATAGTGCTCGCCGACGGCGTTTCCCACAGCGCGCTCGGCAACCGTGCCAAAGTCATCGCCCCACTCGATCTCGTGCCCCTGCTGGTGCGCGACCGTAAGCGCGTCATCATAAGTCAGCCGCCGAAACGGCAGTTCGGGTACAGTAAGCTCGACCCCGAGCGCTTCTAACTGCGGCACGCACTGGCGCGACACGTTCTCGTACACGTCGTGAACCAATCGCTCAAGAATCCCCATCACATCGGAATGGTCCATGAAACTCGCCTCGATGTCGATCGAAGTAGCCTCATTGAGGTGCCGCAGGGTGTCATGCTCCTCCGCACGGAAGATCGGTCCGATCTCACACACTCGATCGAAACCCGCGGACATCATGATCTGTTTGTACAGTTGCGGACTCTGGTTAAGGAATGCTTCTCTATTAAAGTAGGTGATCGGGAACAACGCCGTGCCACCCTCTGTCGCGGCTGCGACCACCTTCGGAGTGTGAATCTCGATGAACTCCTCGTTCACAAGAAAATCGCGAACCGCTTTCAATGCGTGGTTGCGGATCACGAATACTGCAAGTGTCGTTCTCCGTCTCAGATCTATAAACCTTGAATCAAGGCGTGTATCGATGTCTGCGCCGACCTTTTCGGTGACATCCATTGGCAGAGGTGATTCTGCCTCGGAAAGCATGTCCACACTCCGGGGGATGATTTCGTATCCGTTCGGAGCTTGGTTTGCCTCTTTCACGACTCCGGTTACCATAACTACAGATTCCCGGTTCAGTCTTCTGCCCATGTCAAAGAGTTCCGGATCGGTCTTCTTCTTGACCATAGTGACCTGCATAAATCCTTCCCGGTCTCGCAGCACCAGAAAGCAGATCCCTCCGAGATCGCGGATCTCGTGTACCCAGCCGGTGACCGTAACGGTATCGCCACCCATCCCAGGCGTGATCCCTGATGCATAATGAGTTCGCATGATAGTCATAATGGTTGTAAATGCGAGAGTATTCCTGTTATGTGTTTTGGTGGGGCGGGTTGTTTGGATGGGGAGCTGTTTGGTAGTGCACCCGGGGCAACAATTGATGTGTAGTTGTGTTAGATGTCGGCTGCATAGAACATGCAAAACATACGTGCCCCATTAATCGACCCGTACAACCGCACGATCACGAGCCTGCGCATATCTATTACGCAGCGGTGCAACCTGAGTTGCATTTACTGCCACGGCGAGGGTGAATCAATATCGCCATGCACACCGGCACGTGCGCAAAGTGAGATTAGTAAGGCGACGATCACAGCACTTGCGCGTGCTGCGCGTGCACACGGCGTACGCAGGATCAAATTCACGGGAGGCGAGCCGCTCCTCCGAAGCGATTTTGCAGACATCATAAGTGAGCTTCCGCACATGAAAGATATCTCTGCAACGACCAATGGGACGCTTCTTTCGGAATGTGCCCATGACCTTGCGGCGGCGGGTCTACACCGGGTGAATGTATCACTTGACACGCTACAACCGGACCGGTACCGGCGTATCACCGGACATGATGTGCTAAATTCGGTGCTGGATGGTGTTGCGGCTGCTGTGGATGCGGGGCTTACGCCGGTCAAACTGAATATGGTATTACTGAGTGGCACAAACGACGATGAGATATGGGACCTGATCGATTTTGCACGAGAGTCGGGGGATGTTATACTTCAGATCATCGAGCTTATGGATTTTACAGGAGTTTCCGGGCATGTTGATATGGGTGGTATCGAAGACACGCTGCGCGCACGGGCGTCCACGGTTGTTACGCGGGAGATGCATCGCCGCAAGAAATATTTAATCGACGGAGCCGAGGTCGAAGTCGTACGACCGATCGATAATTCTATATTCTGCGCAAACTGTAATCGGCTGCGCGTGACATCTGATGGGCAATTGAAGGGATGCCTGCTCAGTAACGACGGTCTTGTGGACATATCCGGCGCTACAGAAGATGAACTGCATTCACTGCTTGAGAAGGCGGTTGCCATGCGAAAGCCATATTACCGCCCGGATGTGTGAAAGTTTAATATAGTACGATTGATGTAGGGATTGTTAAGCAAATATGATCGATATCGCTTAACGTTCCAAAACATAGGAGGTACGTAGATGGCAGCCCTCATAGATATTAAGAACCTGGACATGGAATTCAAGGGCAAAAAGGTTCTGAAAAACATCAATCTGACAATAGAAGAAGGCGAATGTATTGGGATTCTCGGACGCAGCGGCTCAGGAAAGACTGTGCTCATGCATCTATTAAGAGGAATCAAAGAGCACGAGATGAGTTCCGGAGAGGTTATTTATCACGTTGCATACTGTGAGAATTGTGCGTATGTCGAACCACCGAGCAAGATTGGAAATCCCTGTCCGAAGTGTGGGACAAAACTCACACCGATCGACGGCGATTTTGTAACGCTTGACAAATATAGTCCACTGCGGCGGAGCATTTCAAACCGGATTGCGATCATGCTCCAGCGCACCTTCGCGCTGTACGGCGATGAGCGCGTGATCACGAACGTGATCAATGCGCTCATCGAGGTAGGGCATCCAGCCACCTCGGCTGTTGATGCGGCGGCTGATTTACTTGAACAGGTAAATCTCTCGCACCGGATGATGCATGTTGCACGAGAACTGAGCGGCGGCGAGAAACAGCGCGTTGTGCTTGCGCGGCAGCTTGCCAAGGCTCCGATGGTGCTTCTTGCAGACGAACCCACCGGAACGCTTGACCGGAGGACTGCTGAGGCTGTGCATGAGAGCATTACCAGTGCAAAGGATGAATTTGGCATGACGCTCGCGATCACCTCACACTGGTCGGGTGTCATCGAAGAACTGGCTGACCGGGCAATCCTGCTTGAGGAAGGTGAGATCATCGAACAGGGTGACCCAAAGATGGTCGTTGAACGATTCATGAGCATGGTCGGCACGGTTGGCTCATTCACGGCAGATATCGGAGAGCCGATCATCAAGGTCAAGGATCTGAAGAAGACCTACATCTCGGTTGACCGTGGCGTCGTGCGTGCGGTGGATAACATCTCGTTTGAGGTACATGAGGGCGAGATATTTGGTCTCGTCGGGGTCAGCGGTGCCGGAAAGACCACCGCATCAAAGATCCTCAATGGCTCGGTGAATGCAACATCAGGAGAGGTTGAGGTCCGGATCGGGGATGACTGGATCGATCTGACTGATAGAGGTGCGGAACGGGCTGGAAGAGCTGTCAAGCACATTGGACTCCTGCATCAGGAGTATTCACTATATCCACACAGGAACGTGCTCGATAACCTGACCGAATCAATCGGGCTGGAACTTCCCGGCGAACTGGGTGAGCGAAAATCTGTTCTCGTCCTGAAAACCGCAGGATTCACCGAAGAGCGGGCGCGCGAGGTTCTCGAGAAGATGCCTGACGAATTGAGTGTTGGTGAGGGGCACCGTGTTGCAATGGCGCAGGTGCTGATCAAGGAGCCAAGAATCATTATCCTTGATGAGCCAACCGGAACGATGGATCCGGTGACCCGGGTGGACGTGACAACATCAATCCTCGAGGCGAGAGAGGAACTTGGCGAGACATTCATAATCGTGTCACATGACATGGACTTTGTCGAAGATGTCTGCGACCGCGCGGCACTGATGCGAAACGGCAAAATCATCAGTATCGGTGATGTAAAGGCCATTGTTGAAGAACTAGATAAAGGCGAACGTGACGAGATGTATGACTGATGATCAAAATTGAACTTGACAACGATCCGCTCGTGGTTGCGGACGATGCCACACTCACAGATGTTTTAAAGAGTGTAAAGGTTCCCTACAGGGGTACAGCGATTGCCATCATCAAGGGGACTGAGGAATCAAAGAAAGCCACGGCTGAGTACCTGATCAGCACGACAAAAGGCGATATCGGGGTCGAACTCTCCGCATATCAGGACGTCTGGCATGATGCGCAATCAGAGATCGCAACCTCCGGAGTCAGGTGGACCGGGAGAGAAGCTGTCGCATTCGGTCCGTTTAAAACAGACATTACACCAGCGCACAAAGATTTTGAATACACGCGCTGGGACGTGCTCCTTGGTAGCGGTGGCTATGACGCGGATCACACGTATCTGGTCATATCAAAGCAACTGCACACCGCGGTACACGGTACGCCCGCTGATGGTGGTATCATTGGCAGGGTTGTGAGCGGCAAAGGCGTCGTTGATTCCCTGACCACTGGCGATTCGATCACAGGAATCGCTCCTGTCGAGCGGTGGGAGTCTGTAATGGATAAGATCGTGACAACCGACCTCTCGACTAAAATCGAGCAGGGGATGCGCATATTCACGTACGCCGTGGTCGATTTGTTCCCGGGTGCCCCGTACGGTGCAGAACACTTTCTGGCATCGGTAAAGGACAGTACACTGACATTTAACACCATCGCACATTCATTCGCATCCATAGAATCGTTGCAGGGTGAAGAATGTCTTTTTGAGCAGAAAGCGCCGAGAAAAGCTAATATAATATCGGTTAGATCCGTCGGCGCCGGACTCGGGCGCATATACATATCAAAACTCGACAAAACCTCATCCCCGAGCCATTCGGTGGTTGGTAGTGTAAGTCACGGCATGGAACTGATTCAACTCGTAGAGGCGGATCATGCCATTGCACTGGACATCCACCCGGAACGCATCATGTTGCTTGGAAAAACGCTGAGGATTGCAGAAGATGAGCTTTTGGGACGCGGCATAACCATGCATCGTGAGGGCGAGGTTGAGGATGGTGACATAGTCGTGGAACAGACACCTGAGACCACAATGGAGATTGTGGGAGCTGGAGAGGTTACCATACGCGGCGTTTCTGAGAAGAATCTCCTGAAGATCGTACTGTATGAAGATCTTGCCCCGACTACGACCGGTTTCTTTAGACATGCTCTCGGACTTCTTAAATCACCTATTGGCGCGCTTCCGGTCTTTACATCGTACGAGGATACGCGACTATTCAAGGTGCCGGAGGTCAATAAAGAGATCCTGCCAGAGAACATCCCGGAAGAGATCGTACCAGCAGGTGAAATCGGTGTTACAAGTCAGGCTGCAATGTACGCCCAGATGATCGGCGTGAAACTCACTGACGATTCAAGATACGGACCATCCGGCGAGAAATTTGCCTACACAAACATCATTGGAAGAGTTATCGATCTTGAGAAACTGCGAGATATCGGGGAAGGGGATGTTGTGTACGTAACGGAGGTGTGAGAATTGGGTAAAATCACCAGACTCGTTATGCTTTCATCAGAACTGCCAAGCGATATGCATCTCTTGATATACGAGCTTCATGCCGATGTCACAATCAAGGAAACTTGCTACGGCTTGCTCATATATGGAGAGGAGGCAACCGTTCAGGCACTCGTCAATACCATCCGAAAAATCGATCCGGGTGCGTTTATTAAGGAACGGGGCTTTGTTCCGGGTGATCCAAGGAGATGCCGTGCAGACCGTGGCGGCGGGGCGCGTCCCGGGTTTTATTCGATCCAGAAGGAATATGAGATACTTCCGGCACTTGCCAGCGCGATTGCAGAACTGCCTTACAAAGAGGCGCCTGCTGCCGCAAGGAAACCTGAAAAGATATCGGTTGAGCGGCTCAGGGAGATTGTCGAGGCAGAGTGAAATGGCTCTCTGGTAATTCGAGTTACAAGCATCTCGTAGATGAATTGTGCTGGCGG
>CBDUQO010000069.1:0-9895 GCA_965369365.1 uncultured Methanosarcinales archaeon | reverse complement strand
GAATATCAAAAACCATATTTTTTAGGAACGGCGCGTGAAATGTACGGTGTGATGCCGCCCATGTTGAAATTTAGTATGTTGTGCCACTACATTATAAAAATAATATTTTTTGGATATTCAAAAACGCTATCAGTAGAAATTGTGGAAAAATGATGGCGACCTGCGGAATGTGAGTTATACCAAACCGCATTGTAACTACTCAGGTCCTAAAACAGTATCACACGACCTTGCTATACTGGCACTGCTTGACCCGGAACACAACATAGCTAAATGGGAATTTAACCGTAGAGTGTGCGGAGGGACGCGGAGGATGATATAACTCTGCGAGCCTCAGCGATCCCGCGGTTATTTTTCTTGTCAGAAAGAATAGAATCACAATCAAGAGACCAATCCACATACCTGAGTAGTTACACCGCATCCATTTTTATAATTTCCAGCGATGTATGAATAGCTGGAGATGTATAGAGATAGTTCCGGTGAATATATGTACAGATCTCAAACACGAATACCGCGAATGACGTAGATTACACGAATATGGCAGTTATTACTCTACGGGTTCGTTTCGTTCATCCAAACGTGCTAATTCATGATGAAATCATTCAGTATTGAAAATAGCATCCTCTAAAATAATACTCTGATACGCGTTTAGCTGTGGCGAAAAAAACACGCGATTCCACGAGAGTTACATAGAAATCTGTGGAATCTCGTGGTTAGCTAAACACAGATTTTCACAAGAACGTAAACCCTCTCGGAAGCTCGCCAACGATTTCCTGAAACGCAGGCGACCAATTCTCAGGATCAAGTCCCTTCTGTGCAAGAAGTGCGCTTGCCCAGCGCTCAAGTCCGACTCCGGAACATCCGCTCCACAGTTCGGACCCACTCTGCGATTTTACGCCAAATCCGGTTGGATACTTATCCCCATTCACGCTCACGTTCTGGAATTCAAGCCATCCCTCTCGATACGGCATGAATGATTCGTAGTCGATCGTGCCCACGCTCTTGCTCCCTGCAGTCCCGGTTAAACCCTCTTGCGCCATGAACCATGGTGTAACCCATGCCTTTCGCCATGTCAGTTCGAGTATCTCCTCAAATATGTATTTATACCGCTCTTGGATGCGTTCGGACTCATCAACGACCTGTTCCGGCGTTCCCATCCAGACGATCTCGATACGGTGGAACTCATCCACCCGCTCGATGCCATGGATGCCTCCGCTCTCGTACCGATGCGACGTCCCTGAGCGGTCGAATACACGGGCAGGAAACGTGTCATCCGCGATGGTTGTTCCCTGCAAAAAATGCCAGAATGGCGGGCACTGGGCGTAGCACAGCCCTCCAATCGGCTTGTCGATCTTCTGTTCGATCAGATCGAGCGGGACCTCATGTGTGACCTTGTAATAGTCAGAGACCTCCTCCCAGAAGTCAGGATCCCTCGTCTTTGGTGGACAAACATAATAAATTTCAGGATAAACGCCTTTCGCGTGTCCTGATCGTTCCCAGACGCTCCACGGAACAAGTTTCGGAAAAATCATCTCTCTGTACCCGAGAAACTCAAGAACCTCTTTTACTACGATGCTTTCAAAAGCCCTGAACAGCCGGGTGATCTCAGGACCGTAAATCCACTGCCCGCGGGCTGCGCCGTGCTTAATCCAGCTTGCTTTGAGCAGTTCTGCGGTCGGGTCTGTGGTGCAGAGGATCTGTTTTTGTTCGCTTTCCCAGAGCAGGTTCCAGTGTTCCTCTTTGCCGCCGTACCCCTGCATCGCGATCTTATCCTCGATAAGTGTGATGATCCGGTCGGGTATCCGATTCTGGATCTGCGACTCGTTGATCTCCATCGCCACGGTGATCTCCTGACCATCGAACTCGATATTTGAGACATAAGGGATTTTCGTTGATTTGACAGGATCTTTCGAGGGGAATTTCACGACAAAGGACTCAATCTCGATGCCTCTGATGCCTATGCGGTATTTCTTTCCAAGAAGAGCTGCAAGAGGCTTTTTAAACCTGAGAACCGCATCATGCGCCCGCACATATCGATCCGATTCGATCTCGATGTGTATCTTCTGATCTTCGATCCGGAAGTTCAGTATTTTTGCGCCTTTTCCGGCTGGCGCGCCTTTTGCCAGGAACGTCTCGTTTGCTTCTCCTATCAAGGTTGCGATGTCAGCGTCTGCCTGATTTACGGGCGCGCTGGTGTTGAAGTAGCCGACCAGATGGAAGTACATGGTACTATGCATACATGCTAAGTCTCCATAAATATTGTGTAGGCAAAATCAGTCACAGCGTCTACGCCTGCTTTCGCGCCGCCGCGGCAAGATTCGCAATTCTTGCTGCAAACGCGCCAGCAACAAAACCGGCGTCAAAAACCTCAAAAAAAGAAAGGAAAGGAAGAAAATCCTCCTTTCATATCTACACCGACTGAAAGATCAGTTCACTTCGGTAGCATCGTAGATCTGACCGCTGTCGATGCTCACACAATCGCCGCTTTGATCGTGGGGTACCTTGACGAACACACTACCCTCAGTTTCGGCTATTCCATCGCTGGCAAGGAATGTGATCTCGTACACCCTGCCATCGCCAGGTCCCTCATAACCCATTCCAGCATCGCCGGTTCCGGACCGCTCTGCCCGGAGACTGGCTACAGTAGTTCCGAGCCCACCCGCATCCGGTGCATATTTATCACCGCCAGCACCATCGATTGACGCAGTTGGCTCGTCACTGGTGATGTTGGTGATGGTGATTGTTACTGCGTCGCCGTTCGGATCGGTAACACCCAATATGGTTATGTCAACGAACTTGTGGTTGGGCGGCCATAGACAGTCTATGCTTGGAACTGCATCGGTAACGTTTGGTGGTTGATTACACCCAACTGTTAAGTCATACAGAATCGGGCTGTCGTTGGTACCGTCACCATCGGAATCGCTACTGCTACGCTTGAAGCTCACACTGACCTTCAAATATCTGCCGTCTGCAACGGTGAGGTCAACGCCATTAGTCACGGACTCTGCCGCCCCGAAGGTACTGCCGTCGCTGCTGCTGGCCGCGGTTACTGTAATCGAACTGTCTCCGGGTTTCAGTGAGTCCCAGCTCACAATGCCCCATTTGGCTCCAGCAATACCGCTGTCATAGACGACAGTCCACATGCCGTTATCAGGTGCACCGGTGAGGGTACTTCCAGTCATGTCGCTGTAGTCGTACAGGTTACCGCCCAGATTCACAGTTGTGAAGTCAACTGCCCCTATAGGAGTTACCCCATCTGCGCCGGTAGGTCCGGCAGTGGGATCAATTCTGGACGCCGTTTGGCTATTGTGGTTGGTTGCCCAAATTTTACCTGCTGCATCCACCGCAACACCTGTGGGGCCAGAGCCAACGGTAACCGTACCAACATAAGTCCCATCGTTGAGCAGGTGACCTACACTAGTGCCACCGAGAGAATGCGCCACCCAGACATGATCGTTGCCATCCACTACGCAGCCCTGAGCCCAGTTGGAGCCCTGATTGAAGGTACCGATCAAGTTGCCAGCCGGGTCGAACTTCCGAATAACACCCCCCCCATAGGCGGTGTTCCAGACGTTGTCCTGGCTGTCTATGCAGAGACCATAGCTGTTGTGGGAGTATCCTATCCAGTTGACACCATTTGGACCCGTCAGTGGCAACGAAGTATCCCACCGCAGGAGATTTCTGGCTGACCAGATAACTCCGTTAGGGTCAATAAGACCGCCGTATCCGCCGTATCCAACACTATTCTCAGAGCGAGTGATACTGCCAGAGCCAAGCACATCCCATCTGCCACCTTGTATACGATCAAAGTTTCTGGTCGATGATCCGCCCACCCAGACATCGTTGTTGGCGTCCACGGAAACATGTCGGGTACCCTGCGAATTTACTTTAGTGTAATGAACTATACACTCATCAGCAGCCGTGGCTACACCTCGGGTCCCTAATGCATTAGTCCAGGAGAGGACATCACCAAGACCAGTAGATGTATCTATGACACCGTTACCATTACGGTCTTCGCACTGTCCATTTTCTTCTAGGCCAATATGAACGACTGATCCGTAACCATCGTAAACATTGTTTCTATTGGCCACCCAGACGCTTCCGTCCTTATCCACAGTAGTGCGTGACGGATTACCCGCTGACTGGCTTTCCGGCGTGGTGCGATACTCACCCAGGACCGCTCCGGTCTCCGTGTCGATCTTGACAACCGTTCCCTCGCTTGAGACGGCTATCCAGATGAAATTGAAGGCTTCAATCGTGTCGTCCAGTTGCAACTGGTCGCTCGGGTCATGGACGACATTAACAAGTGTTCCTTCATCAAAGTCCGCATCCAATGTATATGTCCTGGAACAATCAACTGCCGTTGCTGTTGGCACTATTGCTAAAACACTCGCAATCATTACCATCGCAAACAAAGTCGCTGTAATTCCTTTCTGTATATTCATTTCTTTTAACCTCCTGTCTTTTGGTTCTCATTCTTTGGGTATTTACCTCGCGGCAAGGCTCGCCTACGGCTGCCTTGTGTCATTGCACCCTCATCGGTGCTCCAGAATACAGAAAAGCATAGAAACATGGGTAACGCGTGTATGATCACGCATTAAACCGATGCTGCAAGGTGCTTTTCTTCAAAGTACTGATGAAGTTCATGCGATGCCGCGCTTTGCACAAATGCGCTCACCACATCCAGCCACCATACTGCAAGATGGTGATCCGCAGCGCATTTCGCTGGAGATTTTTGCCGTGTGGTTGCGCTACCGTATAGCATTAAGGTTTATAAAACAGTAAGAAACTGTGTTCAGTAACATTGTTTCTGAACAATGTTCAGGATCATCTCATCATGCCTGCTTTCGCGCCGCCGCCGCAAGGTTCGCAATCCTCGCCGCAAACGCGCCAGCCACAAAACCCGCATCAATATTCACGACCGTAAGAACCGAGCACGACTGAAGCATCGAAAGAAGTGCAGCCTCGCCTTTTCCGCCCGCGCCGTAGCCCACAGAGACCGGCAGCCCGATCACAGGAACCGGCACGAGTCCTGCAACAACTGTCGGGAGCGTACCATCCCTTCCTGCGGCAACGACGATCGCATCCACGCCCTTCTCGATCAGGCTGCCGAGATCCGGGAAGAGCCGGTGAATGCCTGCTGCGCCCGCATCATAAATCATCACAACATCGCAGCCCATCTCATCTGCCATAACCCGCGCCTCCTCTGCGACCGGGATGTCGGCAGTGCCCGCAGTGATGATACCGATCCTCCCGCCGGTTTTTTCGGGTGGGGCGGCGTCGCGGGCGCACACAAGCGTTCTAGCCCGCTCGCTCCATTCCATAGTTTGGGGGCGGGGGTCGATGCCAGACCTGAGTGCATCAATCTGGGCGTCTGACACCCGCGTAATTAGTATGCGCCCCCCGCCTGCCAGACACGCCTGCACGATCCTGACAAGGTCATCCGAACTCTTACCCTCTGCAAGGATCGCTTCTGGCACGCCGGTTCTCTCTGCCCGCTGATCATCGATCCTTGCGATGCGGGAGATTTCCTTGAAGCGAAGAAGCCTGATCTGCTGCTCCGCCTCATTGATCGTGATCTCGTTTTCTTTGATCCGGGTGAGGATGGATGTGATGGATGTGTGGGGGGTGGGGGGTGTGGTAGGTGTGGTTGGCATGGTAATCAGGTTCCGTCAGTTAAGCTTGACATTAACTGGATTTTGTGGATTTTCATGGATGAATTGCCAGGTATAATGATTTTCGCAAAATGGGTCACACCGGGTTACTTACATAAAGCTCATCGAGATGAATGCCACATACACCATGATAAACAGCAGACCGACTCTCCGGTCAAAGATTCCCCGGTACCGCATGAAGATCACCATTGCCATTGCCAGAAAAACCATCAGAACGATATTCTCCACAAGCACATCACTATTGGTCAGCGGAATAGTGCATATTGTGGCACCGATTCCAAGCGCGAGCAAGATGTTTGCGATGTTGCTTCCGAGGACATTTCCAATAATCATCATACCACGATTTTTCCGGGCGGCGGCAATCGAGACCGCAAGCTCGGGAAGCGAGGTGCCAAGTGCCACCAGCGTAAGTCCGATGATTGTTGCAGATATCCCGAGTTCGGACGCAAGGTCAACCGCGGAGCCCACCAGAAACTTACATGAAACAAGCACGCCGCCAGCCCCGGCAATGATCATGAACGCCGACTCTGCGAGTGCCTTTTTGTTGTTGTGGATATGATCCGCTGCAATATTACACGCTGACTGGTGCCTGCGGTACCCGTCCCAGAGATACAATCCATACACCAGCAGCAGCAAAACCCCTTCGATGCGCGTGATCTTGCTGTTGTACAGGAAACAACATGTTGTAGCAACAAGTATCAGGACATGAATCTTTGCATCGTGGTGAATCTCCCGCCCAACGATGATCGGGCGGATCAGGCATGACGCGCCAAGTATCAGCGCGATGTTGGTGATGTTTGACCCGATGATGTTCCCTACTGCAAGACCTGCGTTACCAGTTATGCTTGAATATACCGAGACTGCGATCTCCGGAAGAGATGTGCCGATCGATACAATGGTCAGCCCGATCATGAACTCCGAGACTCCGATGATTCTTGAGAGCCTTGATGCGCCATCTGTGAACCAGTTGCTTGAGTACGACAGGAAGATGGCGGCGGTCAGAATTACTGCAAGTTCAGTCAGCATAAGTGATAGATTGGTTTAATAGTACATAATCGTTATAACCTAATCATGATGACCCATCAATCGGAGGAAAACAACATTGGCTAGAAAAACAGCTAGAAAAGCAGATCGCTGGAAATCAAAGGTATGGTATCAGATCGTAGCCCCTGAGATGTTTGGCAGGGCGGTTATAGCCGAAACGTTTGCGGATGCACCGGAAAAATTGATCGGACGGACGATTGAAGTTACTGTTGCTGAGCTAACGAAAGAATTCTCGAAACAAAACAGCAAGCTAAAATTCAAGATCAGTGAGGTAAACGGGACTACGGCAAATACCGTATTTCTAGGACATCGGCTGGCAAATGACTACGTTGCATCGCTGATCAAACGCCAGACCTCACGCATCAATGCCAATTTCGAAGTGCGCACCAGAGACGGGTATCGGATGGTTATAAAACCAACCTGTTTCACAACACACCGTGCAAAAACAAGCCAGATCGAAGCGATACGCGAGAAAGCAGAGAAACTTGTCAGTGACCGTGCAAGAAAACTTGATTTTGAAAAGTTAATCGAAGAAACGGTACAGGGAAAGCTTTCAGCGAAGATTTACCGCAGTGTTAAGAATATATATCCGCTACGCAGAGTGGAAATTCTGAAAACAGAAGTCATATCTCCGCCACGCAATATTGAAGGTGTGGTCGAAAGCCAGCCGACTGTTTCACATCCGGACAAATCATAGATCATTAGATCATGCATCTCACAGCCCCTGACGAACGTATCCTTGCGGGCGAGCAGGGCTATGTGATGCAAAAGGCGATGGAGATACTCGCTGCACTTGGCGATATCTATGGCGCTGATCGGTTGATACCTGTGAAGAGCACCCAGATCGCCGGAGTATCCTATAAAACCATCGGAGATGCCGGACTCGAGTGGATATCCGATCTATCAGGCATGGTGCGTGTTCCCTCGATACTAAATCCTGCGGGGATCGACCGTCTGCGGTGGAGGGAACTTGGGGTTTCTGAGGAGTTTGCTGAAAAACAAGAGCGGATCATCGACGCTTATGAAAAATTAGGTATTATTGCCGAGTGTACATGTACGCCATATCACTTACGCGGTGATATTGCAGAGATCGGTGATCATCTTGCATGGAGCGAGTCATCAGCGGTTTCTTATGCAAATTCAGTCATAGGAGCGCGGACAAACCGGGAAGGTGGACCTTCCGCACTTGCTGCAGCACTAATTGGGAAAACACCGAACTACGGGTATCATCTGGACGAGAATCGTATCCCATCTCTTGCGATCCGCGTCGAAGGTAAACTAAGCGGCACCGATTATGGCGCGCTCGGCTACATCGCTGGCAGGATCGCTGGCGCGAGGGTTCCGGTCTTCTCGCTTGAATCAGTGCCGACAGATGATGAACGAAAAGCGCTCGGTGCGGCGATGGCAGCATCAGGTGCTGTTGCGCTTTATTACATCGAGGGTTTGCCGCCGCATCCTCCCGGAGGTGAACGCGGGTATGAACAGGGGTGTGAATGTGAGTGTGACATTGAGGAGCGTGTCACAATCGAGCAAAACGAGATTGCAGGCGTGTATGATCTGCACAGCTGCAATCCCGACATCATTGCACTCGGCTGCCCACACTGCTCGGCTGATGAGCTTGTGGAACTGCGCGATCTGCTTGCAGGCAAGACTGTGACAAAAGAGTTATGGATCTGCACGTCCCGGACACTGCGAGACCGGCATCCGGACATCGTTGCCGGGATCGAATCAAGCGGCGCAAAAGTGATATGCGACACCTGCATGGTGGTATCGCCGATGTGCGCACAGTACAATTGCATGATGGTTGCCTCTGGCAAGGCACTTGCCTACGTGCCACAGATGTGCGGGACTGACGCCGTACTCGGGCGCATTGAGGATTGCGTCACGGCAGCCACAGGTGGTGAGTGATGGTTTATCGAGCCCCCTCCTCTGCGGTTAAATTCCCTGTTTGACTCTGGCTTGTCCGGGTTAGGTTTTTAGACATCGCGCCGAAATACTCCTGAGAGAGGATGAACGCAAACATTTACGAGATATTTAACTCCGTTCAGGGTGAAGGGATCTATGCCGGCACAAGACAGGTCTTTGTCAGGTTCTGCGGCTGCCAGTTACGGTGCGAATACTGCGACACCCGGGGTGCACACTATCCGGCTGACGAGTGCAGGATCAATGATCGCCGTATCAACAATCCCCTGGATGTCGGCGTTGTAATCGACACTATAAATGACCTTTGGACGCCTTCCACGAGACACATCAGTTTAACAGGTGGAGAGCCACTGTTGCACCATGGTTTCATCAAAGAGCTTGCAAACAGCACACCTGCACCAATATACCTGGAGACGAACTCCGGTTTTCCGAAATACGCAAGAAGCGTGGCAGACATGATCGATGTTGCTGCATGTGACATTAAGCTCCCCGAACATCGATCAACAGACGACTACGACCTCCTGCTGCACGCCGAATTAGAGACAATTGAGATATTCCATTCTATGGATGTTGAAACCTTTGTAAAGATCGTTGTACTCATGGAAACTACAGAAGAAAGTATTAAAAGTGCTGTTTCTGGTATCGAATCCATCGATGAGTCCATTCCATTAATTTTGCAGCCTGTAACGCCCCTGAATATTGATATCCGGAAGTTGCTCGGTCTGATGGATTTTGCGGGTGCGCATCTCTCTGATGTCCGCATGATCCCACAGATACATCAAATGATTCGGATTCCGTGATGGTGGGCGTCGCTAACCGGGCAATCGACAAGAAACTGTGATGGTCAAATATTTTTAGATAGTGCCCTTGATGTGGCGTTGCATACGCTATCCTATTGTCGCACCTCGCCACCTCGCTTCTTAACTCTGTTAGTTCCCGGCGTACCTCCATGAGCAGGTTGTATGTTGGGCTGCGGTCATCCTCCATCGCCTGCTGCTGGGAGAACACAATCTTACTTGGCAGCAAGGAACACCAGGTAGTGCGGGAATAGCTGGCGCATGTAGGGATCGCCGGGGTTGCAGTACTGGAATCCGGGTCACCAGCAGGAAGTTTAACATGGGGGGCAGGAACATGGGTCTCGCTGACCCGGATCAACATTCCGCATATAGTAGCAGACATTTGCTTCTGTTGAGGTACGAATCGGCTCTCTGGTATCTTGAGTTGCAGTGACCAACGCTTATAAAGAGGTTGCCCAT
>CBDUQO010000068.1:0-9906 GCA_965369365.1 uncultured Methanosarcinales archaeon | reverse complement strand
GTTGAACAAGCATAATGGAAAGGTGCTTGCAGAGTACTCTGGTGATGATATAACGATCACAGAAACTGATTGGGTAAATGAGACTGTGTACAACAGGAAAAGACCGTCTGTGGTTACATTCTCAACCTTAGATGATTATCTGAATATTACCATTAATGCCGAAAACGTGGTCTATTTCGATCAATCCAAGCATGAACCTATTGGATTTGTTGATTTCATGGCTTTTCGACCCGACAATGCAACGATCCAATACAATGGTAATATTGAGGCGGGAAGCGCGTTCTATGAGTATTTAGTTTCGGACTATGGCCTGATTTAATCCCTACTTACTTTAAATTTAAAATAAAGGAAGATGCAAAATATATATATATATATAAAAATTGGAAAAAGCTACAGTATTTGTAGCAACGTCTACGACAGCTAGCGGCTTCGAATCTGAATAACAACGCCGAATGCGCATGGGCGCCTCGGACTTCCAGTCCGAGGTGGCGAGGATGAGGCTTCTGGATGTGTGGTAGTCGAGAACACATAAATTGGTGTATCGTGCAGATGTTTGCATGGTTCACATGCTCGTGTCACCCACACCATCGGAGGCAGAAGAGTTCGCACACACCCACATGCGTGGCATACGCTCAAAAGATAATCTGCTGATTGTGGTTGGATGTTGCAGTGTCGAGTATGTTGGGCGGGCGCGTTCAACGCTTGGGTGGGGTGAGCGCATCATTATGGTCAAGCCTAATGGTAGTGTGCTTGTGCATCAGCGGGCGGGGGGTGCGCCTGTGAACTGGCAGCCGCCTGACACGCGGGTCAGATACCAGATAGAAACAGATGATGGTGGCACATCCCTGTTTGTGATCTACTCATATCGACTCAAGCCTCCGGAGAAGATGTATGTGCGGTTCAAGACCATCGAAACTATCAGCGCACATCGGCTGCGAGATGATCAGGTTCTGCGGATCACTGGGGCGGAGTCCGACATAGCTGACAGGATCATGCGTGACCCCGATCGAGGATGGACTGCGCATAACAGACCGGAAGAAACAGACACGATCAGGCGCAATCGACCTCTACGGGATCGACCGAGACCACACACCAGCGATCATCGAGATCAAGCGAAGCCAGCCCACACCATCCGCCGTGCTCCAACTCAAAGCATACGTTCTCGACCACCAGCACCGGCACACAGAAAACGTGCGGGTCAGCGGGATACTCTGCGCACCAAGCATACCAGTCATGATACGAACACTACCCACAGAGAACGAACTCGAATGGATGGTGTTCAAATATGAGTTTGAGCCGGCGGATGATGCGCAGAGCACGTTCAACGAGTTCGCATGAGCACCTACACAAATGCATGAAATTCACGATAAGACCAAACCATTCTGCTACAACATTGGAATTTTGTTATTGCATCGATTCGATAGCAGCAGACATGATTAGATTATATGCACCACATGCTATATTGTTATCTCATGGAGATAGTGGTTAAACCTGATATTTGACGTTTTGAAATCGATAGCAGTAACCATATTGTTACAAATCTACATGCCTACGGAAAACAGCAGAACCAGGAAAATTCAGGCAGTGTCCCCCGGATTTCGTTACATGCCAGAAAACATCGGGCATGCGCCACCTGCGCAATCGACATCTTTAAATGAGGTCTGTATAAAATGATGATTGTTCTCACCCTATCACAGAAGCGGGGGTAGCCAAGCGGTCAACGGCGACAGACTCAAGATCTGTTCTCGAAGGAGTTCATGGGTTCGAATCCCCTCCCCCGCATTTTCCGTATTTTTATGGTGATTGTTATGACATTCTCGCCGGTGCTGGCATCAAAAGCCCTGTGGCAGCTCAGGGTCAGGAAAAGACCATTTGTCCTGTCACACGGGATCAATGCAAGATGTAATCTGCAATGCAAGTTCTGTGAGTACTGGAAGGAGGAAGGGGATGAGATGAGTACCGAAGAGGTATTCGATCTCCTTGATGACGCCAGATCGTTTGGAATAATGATCTATAATGCATGGACTGCTGAACCGCTCATGCGAAAAGACCTACCTGAGATTTTAAGGCACGCTCACGATATCGGGATGATGACCTCACTCATAACCAACGGAAAACTCCTGAAAAAGAGGATTCATGATCTATCTGACCTTGATTACCTGTCGATCTCTGTTGATGGCATAAAGACGTTTAAAGAGATACGAGGAATCGATTTTGAGGATGTGCTGGACGGTATAAAGGAAGCAAAGCACGAAGGTCACAGCATTCTCATGAATTGCGTCATCAGCAGAAAGAACCAGGACGAACTCGCAGAACTGGTCTACCTGGCACGTGATCTGGGTGTATTTATCTCGTTTGAACCGATCCACGAATTCAGCGGAATTGGAGATGATGTGTGGGATGAACTCGGGATCAGAGATATGGCAGCCTATAAAGAGGCGGTCGATCAGATCATCAAACTTAAGCGAGATAAATTCCCGATCATCAATTCCCTGTCGTATCTCCGGATGGTAAAGGAGTTAAAACCGACTTTCAGATGTCATGCCAGCGATATTGTCCTCCACGTCACTGCGGATGGAAGGGTCGAGAATTGCCGGGTTAAGAGAGTTCATCTGGGCGATGTGGGCGATGGGATTGCGAACGTCTGGGAATCATCGGAAGCAACACGAAAAAGAGTGGCAAAGGAGTGTGAGGGCTGTCTTTTCTTTGGATATGTTGAGAACAGCTTGTTATATGATTTTAAGCCAGAGGTGATGGCACATTACGAGTGGATGTGAGAATCCTCCGCTATCCCCGTCCTACTCCTCGCCCCTATTCGGATTTCATGTACTCTCGCAGGAGAACTGTGGCATAGCAACCTTTCGGCAGGAAAAACTCAGAAGCCACACACAACCCGCCACCCACCACACCACATACCTCACCACATACCTCGCCGCCCACCTTACCATCAACCACCTCGAAAACAGGATCCGCATCGATCACGATCGCCCGGTGTCCGCCCCTCGAAGCAATCTCCGGCATCTCCGCGATCTCAAAACTGCGGGTCAATTCGTGGATATCGATCTTAAGGTCTGAGATTACGGTCTGTTCGATCTCACTCGTGAGTCCGGATGCATGCCCGATCAGCGAATGGGTCACCCATGCGCGTTTCCTGCGGACAAGGTTGTTAATACCGTCAATGGTTGCCGGCGTCACGATCTCGGTCTTTGAAGCATCAGGCAAGCCATTTTTGCCTCTGAAGCATACAACATCGCCTTCAATTGCCTGATTCAATGGGATACTTTCTTTTATACGATAACTCAGGATTTTATTGAATATAAACGACTGATGTGCGTGCACAAACATCATTGCAAGATTTTTTGGAAGCGTTCGGAACGCACCGGTATAATCACCAGGGTATTTGACTATATGGTTAAGCATCGCAAGCTCGTAACGCAGGCGATCCGGAAAACTGTTTAATGCTGCTTTAAAATCACAAGCATCACCCGCACTCCATGCATCCCAGAGGCGCCTGCGAATTTCGGATGATCGCTCACCCGGAAACGGTTTTGCGATATATGCCATAGCAGCACCCTCGAAATCTCCTGAAACGATCAGTCTGCCAACTTCGTGTGTGATCGGTCGGATCGTCCCGAACCGCTGCGTGCCATAGAAATTCGGTATGCCTCCTGCGATCTTAAGTTCGCGGGATGTGTCATCGAGGCGTTTTACCACTTCGTCCCTGCCGCCGCATCTTTCATCGATGTCTCGTATGACGATCCTGAATTTGTTGCCATCAAGGTCGCCAAGGCTTATTTTTTTGTTTGACCGCTCGATGATCTCAAGCTCGACATCCGGAATGTGGACACCCGGAATTTCCGCCTCTATCGTGTGGTCCGGGTCCCAGATGCCTATTCTCTGGACGGTGACTGCTCGTTTGTCTTTGGTACCAGCCCATCCAAACCGGGTTCTGCTGACCCTGAAACGCCTTGACAGGTCCCTGATCAGGTGGTTGGTGTCCCAGTTCTTTTTTGTGAGCTTTACGATGAGATACTTCCCACTTGCGCTTTCTCGCGGCTTCTGATCCCAGACCTCGGTGACCTGAAAGTCATCGGCATTCATGCGGATCGTGCCGCCGATGCCACTTGTGTGCGTTAGGTACGTATTAATTCCGAGGAGAGTCTCAATTGATGTTATTAGTATTCGCTCCTTTTGATTGACTGCAATCAGCAGCTACCGGCGCATGCACTGTGGCAGCCAGCTCACACGCAATCTTCACATTCATCAGCAGGTCGTCAACCGTGCTTATCAGCGTTCCGAGCCTCGGCGCCGACATCTCAACGACCAGCGACGCACCTGTGCTATGCATCACCATATTTCGCAGATTGTCCGGAGCAAGCGCATCCTTGATAACCGATGCATCGGGGCATCCGATGGTGATAACTCCATGATATTTATCATTCACCACGGCACATCCTTTGTTCCGAGTTTATATCCGATTATGTTGGTAATTCTGTGCATAATCGGAGTAATAATGAGTATGGTTATCACAATCCAGATAGTAAAGTTCGAAACGAACCATTCTCGCTCAATGAGGAACGTCAGTAACCATGCGCCCGCCACAAAGTCGAGCTGGTCTGCAATCGGAAACGACGCCCCGCGCTCAAGCCCGATTCTTCGTTTTACAAAGCTCATTCCGAGATCTCCAAGCAGCGATCCGATCGAGAGGCAGAAGATGGCTTTCAGGGTGAACAGTGGAAAAAACGAATAGTGCGGTGCAGCCCACATCTGGATCAACCCGATTGCGATACCTGCTGCACTTCCGGCAAAGAAACCGATATAGGTCTTCCCGTCGCCGAGTATTCGCCTTCCATCGGTGCAGTTCCTGCCGAAATCGATAGGGAGACCGCGCCCGAATACCGCTGCGCAGGGGTTTGGCAGGTATGCAGGCAGCATCAGCCAGAATGCGATGATGATCGTGTCAAACACGATGGTGGTGTTGGTTGCAGGCTCATATTAATGATCCGGTTCTCGCCATTTTGCTGCCGACCGTAGCAGATCACCCTTTCCGCAGCCTCTTAATCTCCCGCAGCCTTCGCACCACAACCTCCCCAAGAAAGATTACCATCGCCGCAAGCAGAAACGGCAGTCGCTTCTCCTCTGGCTCCTCCACCGTGCGCGTTGAGCGCTCTTTCAGGTGCGCAATCAGCGACTCAATATCATCCTCTGCATAAACCCCACCACCCCCGCCAAACATCTCTATCGTGCTCTTTAGATCTTCTGAGAACCCAATGTCCCTAAATTCCTCGGGATAGTTCACAGCGATTACGTATCCGGAAATATCCAGAAACCCTTGCGAATCCGCCGTGATTGATGCCTGATATCTATCTTCATCGACCTGTGAGAGTTCAAGTTTCACCCCATCGAGAGTTATACTTGGAACCGTCTTTGATTTGATATTGATGATCGCATCGTCACCAAGATAGATATCGTCGGCAGATATCACAATATCATCGTTTCTTCTCGGGTCCCCGACCGCCCAGTTGATCATTCTCGAGATCAGGAGCGCATTCTCGCCGCTATAAAGCGTGCCAGACCACCCCGCGCCGTCATCGGTGCTCAGAGCGACCACATGCCCCATGCCAAACCGCCATGCCGTCACGATCGGCTTTCCCGCACCGGTCGTGACGAGCGTCTGCGCACCGGTCTTTGGGGTGACCTTGTTGTAGCCGGTGAGCGAGCCAGATAGTTCGAGATTCTTGCTGATAAAATGATTCGGATTCAGGACAACGATCGAAAAATCACCTTTTGTCGTATCATCCGGCTCTTCCGGCTTCTCTCCAAAGATAATATTCAACCGCTCTGATTCTGCCGGTTTGTAGTAAATTCCTCCGCCTGCTGATGCCAGTGACCGCATAAAATCCTCGTCTGTTGTCTCGCCAACGCCTACCGCGTAGGTGGTGATGCCAGCATCAACCATGCTTCTGGCAAGACCAAGACACACATCGCCCTTGCTTGTTATCCCATCGGAGATGATGATCACACTCTTTGCACCAGCATATCCATCAAGCATTGCGGAAGCGGCATTTTGTGCAGTGTCCAGATAAGTGGTTCCACCATGAGTCAATCTTGTGATCTTTTCCTCGATTGTACTCTTATACAGACCTCTTGTCAGTGGAGACACAATGTATGCCTTGTTAGTGAATGCTATAGCGCCAATGTGGTCGTTTATGTCAATCCCTCGCAATATGTTGATTGCAAGTGCCTTTTCCATACTAAGCGCCGTATTATCGCCATAAGCCGTACCAACGCTCCCCGAAATATCAATCACGATCACTACACCAACGTTTGACCCCTCCCCGGCACTTTCCTTTGATTTCACCGGAAGCAGCGTCTCAAACCCAAGCGGGGAGTTATAATAGCCGCCTGTATCATACGCCCGGTCACCCCCAACAACCACAAGTCCGCCGCCGTTCCTGAGATATGCGCCCAGCCGCTCGATTTCACCCCGGTCAAGGTCGTTTGCATGGATATTATCGAGCACCACCGCAAGTTGCTGGTCAGGATCAAGCGATGTCGCCGAACTGATGGTTGTTGCGTCATACAGTTCGGAAATAGTCTGGGATAATGGAGAATTTCGGTCACACACCGAGAGAACCGTTGGTTTCGGGACTACATATAATGATTTGTAGAATACGTTGTTGATCTTTCTAATATACTCGCTTTTGGTCACGATTTCCGCTTTTATGGTGTGGGATCCGAGTTCTGTGAAGGTATGTGTGATCGGTATGCTCTTTTTCCGTTCAGTCTGACGAACCTCCTGCCCATCAATTTTGTTGTCATCAATCCACACAGAGAGTGTGTATTCTGATTCCGTCCCGTCGCTTACTGCCTGTCGCACCGTAATGGCAAACGATTGCTCGCTTCCCACGATCACGTCCTTTCCACCGGATATTTCGACGCTGAGGTCGCTTTGCTCTGGCTCCAGCATGATGGCGCAGACCGTGGTATTAACCACCCGTGCAAAAGCGATAGTGTCAGCCAGATCAAGCCCGTGATTGTTGTTTCCATCGCTCACGAGCAGGATATTGTCATTTCCACGGGAAAACTCGGTGACCGCATCCCCAATCGCGGTCCTGCTTC
Organism: uncultured Methanosarcinales archaeon; assembly: GCA_965369365.1. Taxonomy (GTDB): domain Archaea; phylum Halobacteriota; class Methanosarcinia; order Methanosarcinales; family Methanogasteraceae; genus Methanogaster_D. Next base: position 2,784 of record CBDUQO010000068.1, on the reverse strand, counting down.
CGGTGATCTGTCGGATCTCGGTTGGGGTGTGGCTTTTGAGTCGTTCATACACCCGCATCCCTGTATCGTTGTCAAATAGCGCCATGCTGCCAGTGTGGTCATCGATGATGGTGATGCTCGGCGTTTCATCGAAGATGGTTTGTGATACCAGATCGTAGGGGGATGCAAGCGATATGATCAGCAGGATGAATACGGCGGCGCGGGTTATGAGTATTCCTTTCCGGTGCCCCTTGCGGATCAGGTACGCTGTTGCCACGAGTACCGGGATCGTCAGCAGGAGGATGCTTTGGTGTGCCAGATACATGAGTGCGTATCGTTTTGTGTCAGGGAATTGTAAAGGTGTTGCTGCGAGGATTGTGCTGGTAGAGACGGTTGGCGCAGAGACGGACTATATTTTGATGCCCCCGACCGCAGCCTGCAAGATCATAAGCGCATCAAGTGCGGTGACGCATCCGTCGCCGCTTACGTCCGCATCGCTCCGCCACGCCCCGCGAACTGCCAGATCAAGTGCAATTGCCGCATCGGTTGAAGTGATCTGACAGTCACCGTTGAGATCGCCGCGTTTCGTATCCGGGTGGATTGGTGCGTTTGTCAGTATCTTTATCCTGTTGCTGAATAGAACTTCGCCGTATGTGGAATATTGGGTAACGTCCACCAGTTCCACCTCAAAGACAGAATCCTCAAACAGGCTTATGTTCTGCAATGTACCGGTCATGATCGGGTCGTCCGGATCCGGTATCGAAAAACTCTCGCTGGTCGCCACAATGACACGATCAACCATTGTGTTATCTCTACCAAGTTCCAAACATGCTTTGTTGCCACTTAGTAGATCAATTCCCGTGCACACAAGGACATATCCATCTTCGATGTGCCATATCCTGACTCGGTCTCCGGTTTCCTTGAAATTCGTGGTCCAGATGTCTGAATCATCGCTTTCCAGAGCGTACGCGACCTTCAACTGGTATGGTGATGGTGAGAATGCCGGGGATACTTCATTTGCAGGGTTATTCGTTAGTTGCGTCTTCCCGGTTCCATCGGCATTCATCACCCAGAGATCATGATCATCGCCACTACCGGACCTACGGGCATAGACGATCCCTCCAAGCGGGCTTTCTGCCGGCATGTATTCATCAGCTTCCGATGATGTCAGTTGCACTTTACTTGAGCCATCGAGATCCATCGACCAGAGATCGTAGTTGCCGGATTCGTCTGATACGTACACGATCTTCGAGCAAACGGCTGTAGGATTAGTCTCGTTTGAAGGAGAATCCGTCAGTCGTATAAGTCCGGTTCCGTCCATATTCATGATCCGGATGTCAAAGTCCCCTGATCGATTGGATGCGAATGCAATCTTCGGCTGTGGAGGTCCAAACCAACTTGGTGGATATGTGCCGCTACCACCCCCACCACCGCCGCACCGGTTCACGTAAAACACCCATGTCATGGAGTCAATGATCCCGCAGGTACTCTTCACAGAGACCGTGGCGTTATGTTCGCCATCCGCAAGCGGTTCAGTCGGCGTATAACTGATCTTTGATCCTGTAATCTTTGCATTCGATGTCACATTCACGGAATCGACATGAATCGTCGCCATTGCGATGCTACCATAGCCAACCGAGATATCTGCACTGATGGTCGGTCTGTTGTCGTGTACGCAATGTGGTGGTTGTGGATTGGTAATATAAGCGATTTTGAAATCCCCCCGCCCATAACCAACAGTATACCGATCGCTCTTCACCTCTATCATGAAATTGTGGTCTCCGCAGCCCAATGGTTCAACCGGGTGGTGACTTACACTGGAATTCGTAACGTTTGCGTCCGGGGTTACATCGGTTCCGTCCACTGAGAGGTTCACTGTGGATATGTTGCCATAAGAGCACGAGAAATTGGCACTGATTGCAGGCACGTTGTTATCGGTGGTGCCGGAGGGCTGCATGTTAGAAACCTGCGGTCGCGGGACATAAACCAGCGCGGGGTCAATATCGTATTCGCCGCCAGTCAAGTCGGTTTTGTCTGTACCGTCCGTATCCATGATCCGGATGTCACTACCCACCGCTCCGGAAACATATACGATTTGGTCACCCCGGATGAACGATGGAAACTCATCTGCCGATTCATCTGTAATCCGGGTTTTGTTTGTGCCGTCCGCATCTATCCTCCGGATATCAAAGTTACCGGACTCGTTCGTGGCATAGAATAACATAGTCCCATCCGTATTCCAGACCGGGGCGCATTCCCATGCCGCGGTGTTCACGAGTTGGGTCGTTTCAAGGGTGACAATTCCGACTGCTGCTGATGTACCAGTGAGCAGTACCAGCACTGCTAAAAAGCTAATCGTGATGATATTTATTTGCGTACGTCGCTTGCCATGGATTGTAGTGCAGTTGCATCTCATGATCTTTACCTGTGGTATTCAGGTCTCTGGTCATACAAATATGCTGCGAATATATTTTGGGTTTCGAAAGACTTTCACCCTTACTCCCACTACCCCCTGGGTGGCGAAGATATTGAAACGTCCACAGAACATTTATATAACATTAATCAATTAATTCTGGCTGGCAATGCCGCAGGCAAGCGGATATGCATGAACTGGCTGGTCTGACCTCGGCTTTGCCAAAGACGCGCCCTTTCTGGCTACTTGTATAGGGGGCGCTAAACACATACTATGGAAGCCAAAACAACCCGAAATTCTGTGTTTCACACAAACTATCATGTTGTTTTTTGCCCAAAATATCGGCGCAAGGTTTTTAAAGACGATATAGCCGAATACCTTGAACAATTCTT
>CBDUQO010000067.1:0-9951 GCA_965369365.1 uncultured Methanosarcinales archaeon | reverse complement strand
GTCGCAGAAACCGACTCGGAATCATGCGGATACGGCTGCCACAACCTCTCATCGATGAAGGTTCCGGGATTTGACGCGAGCGGGAATGCGTCGTATCTCGTGAACATGTCGCAGGCATCGCACTACCCGCGGAACCGAAGCGACATCATTCTTGCGGATGATCTCTCAGACTGCACGTTCTGCCACAAGGATTCGGACAATGAGTTTGCACCGATCTTTGAGCGTCCGAGCAAGGCAAATATCTCGCATGCGAGCGAGATTACTTCATGCATTACCCCTGGCTGCCACAACAGAGGCAGGATTCACGACATGAGCCTCTCAGGTGGCGACGCGGGACCTGATTGCCTGAGATGCCACGGTAGAGCAGGAATCATAACAGGAAGACGGATCGATGAGACTGCTTTTGAGACCTCAATTCATGGGAGTGTGAACGATGCTGCGTCTGATCTGAACCGCTCCTGCTGGGCGTGTCACTTCGAGAACGGAACCGGCGCTGATTCGCATCCGAATCGCAAGAGTCCACCATATCTCTGCTACGACTGCCACAACAAGGTGGGTGCTCCATTTGCCAACGTGAGCAACGCACCGAACGCGTTCAACCATTACAAGAGTGGGGGCAGCATCCAAGCGTACTGGACACAAGCAACAGACTCGGAGTCCTGCATGGGCTGCCACAACCAATCAGAGATGTTCTACGCGTTCGACGAGAACGACACCTACGCAACAAACTTCTCGATCACATCGCACTACGGAAATAACCGAACAGACCTTGTCGCACTCTACGATCCCGCCGACAACACAGACTACTGCGCATACTGCCACATCAACACGTCAACGCCGTTCATGGAGTATGAGAATGACCGAAACATCCGGCACGCAGGGAACCAGGGCTGTAACGTCTGCCACGGCGAGGGAAGACTCCACAACGAGACGCTCACGCGGGTTGTGACCACCGGGAACTGCACAGACTGCCACTCCCTCTACGGCGTGAACATGACACAGACAAGATACCACATCAACGTCTCCGCGATGAACCTCGGGGTTCATGCTGGTGTTAACAGCAACATGACAACAATCGCCATATCAGAAGTTGCTGACGCAAACAACGCAAAGTGCTGGGGCTGCCACGTGCAGGATGGGGCATATCCCGCAGACGGACACGGAGACATCTTCAACAACGACGCATACCTCTGTTACGAGTGCCACAACGGAACAGTGGCGTACCAGAACGTGACGAGCGCAACTGCAGTCTACAATCACTTCAAATCCGGAGTGAACATCAAAGCTCGCACAGTCGCAGAAACGGACTCGTTCTCGTGCGGGTACGGCTGCCACAACCTCTCCACAATGAAAGTTTCCGGATTTAATGCTGGTGAAAATGCATCATACCGGGTGAACCTCTCCCAATCGTCGCACTACCCGCGGAGCCGCCCCGACATCGCAAACGTATCAGGCGGTTACTCGGACTGTGGATGGTGCCACCTCGATTCCACAAACGAGTTCGTCGCAATCTTCGAGAACCCGGGGCTTGCGAACATAACGCACGCAAGCCAGACCAGGTCATGCATTGTCGAAGGCTGCCACAACAAAGGCAGGATCCACGACCTGAACCTGACGTTCCCCGACTGGGACCTCGGCAGAGAGTGCGCAAACTGCCACATCTCAGGCGGCGCGAATACATCCGGGATCGTTGCGATCATCAACAATACCGGATTTGAGACAAGCATTCACCGAAACATTACCGGAGAGTACAACTCATCCAATTACACGGCGATCAGCAGGGGCTGCTGGGGCTGCCATAACAACTATACAGAGCAGGCAGCAGATCCGAAGAAACATGCCACAATCAAACCCGGCTGCGAGGACTGCCACAACAGCGCAACTCCGCAGAACATGGATAACCTCAGCGAGAACCTGCGGCAGGTAACAGAGCACCAGCCGAACGGAACTGACATAACGACAAACGGGACGATTGCAAGCTGCATAATCTGCCACAACAGATCGCTCACAATCGGAATGCCGCCGTCTGATCGCGTCGTCAGCAAGACCCCTCAAAACGCAATCTCTCACTACGGACGGCAGAGGACTGACATGATCGAGGGCTTTGTTACAAACTGCTCATACTGCCACTGCGATTCCACAAACAGCTTCAGCGACACCTTCGACAATGCAAACAACACAAACATCACGCACGGCGGCGGCTACAGCGCAAACTGCACCGACTGCCACGGTTCGGGCAGGTTCCACGACGCGGCGTTAAGCGCACCTGTGATGACTCCGGGCAACAACTCATTCTGCATGAACACTGCATGTCACGGCAACAACCAGAAGTCATGGTTCGTCGATGACGCCGCCTTCACAACCAAAATTCACGGCAGCATAAACTGCACCGACTGCCATGTGCCGCTGCCGGTCCGTGTCGGCGGGAGCGTGGGTGCGGGCGGCACATATACTCGTGCCTTCACAGTGCCTGATGATGTCAAGCTGCTGAACGTGACGCTCAACTGGGCGAGAGGCAGCCTCAACCTGACGCTAGACGCAAATGAAACAGTGATCAATCAAACGGTTGCAGCGGGTAATTCAAGCATCGATTACACAATGAGCGGAACTGTCATGCGATATTCAATTGAGGATCCGGCGAGCGGAAGCTGGATCGCCTGCATCACAGACGTGAGCGCCGCAACCACATTCAATCTCGATATTGAGTTCATTCAGAAGCATCCGAAGAGTGGTGCGTGCTTTGCAAACCCGTGCGAGTCCTGCCATGTGACCGATATCTCGTACAATGCGCCGCCGGTTGCAGAACATGTCACAAGAGGCACTGCCACCGGTGCAGGCGTGTGGACGAACGCAAGCTGCGCAGCCTGCCATGCGAACGACATCACACTCCCGTCGAGTCTCGGTGGCAGTGGCGTTGATACGGGCAACAACGATGCGATGACTGCGCATTACGGTTCGCACCTCTTATATGACACCGCCGAATGCAACTCCTGCCACGAAGACGACGATATCAGCGCAAAATGGGCGGACGCCAACGACCCAAGGAACTTTACGAGACATGAGGCTGTGAGGAAGGTGCTTCGGACTGGCAAGGTCTGGAAACTGAAGAACGAGTACGAGATCGTGGTGGGACCGATCAGTTCGTCAGGAAGTTCCATCCGGGTCAACCTGATGCACGATGGAGCGGTTGTGAAGGATGAACTGGTAACTGTCGGGGATAACTTTGAGTATGAGGTGAAAAGGCTCGCAGAGAGCGGGGATGTGGCGATCTGCAACCTGACAGTCAGCAACATCTTTGCCGCGGGTCTATGGGGCGTTGTCACATTCGATGGCACGGTTCTTGTATCCCGCGTCCATATCGAGACTGCAAATGAGGACTGCTACGCCTGCCACATCTCGGGATACCGGTACGGTGTGGGTGATGGTGATGAGTACATCGTGCTCCGGAACGACGGCGAGGACGTGACAATCGGAAAGCTTCCGGTCAACTTCACAGAAAATGAGCGCAGGATATTTGGAGTTGGGTATGTGTGGGATCTTGGACATGAATATACGCTCACGGTTGCGGAAGTTGATCTTAAGGGTGGGAAGGCACGTCTTGAGCTTGCGCTGAACGGAACAGTGCTTGAGAGTGAGGTTGTGGGGGAAGGCGGGATGTTTACGTACAATACGACGATACGCGACCGCAAAGGGCATCAGATCAACGATGTGACTGTGTTTCAGGTGCGCGTTGCGGGGGTGTTTCGTATATGATCAAATCTCACGGTATATCAGATAAGACACGAATGGCAAGAGGGGATGGATTCAATAACACCATTCGTGCCATTCACTTATCCGTACCATCCATTATAAATATCATCCTATCACTCGCGCTCATCCTGGTGTTCTTTCTTGCATCCGCGCCGCTCACACCGGCTGCGGAGAACAAAACCGAGATCGTCCAGCTCGAGGACGCACGGTTCATCTCGCCCGATCTCTGGGTGGCTAATGCGAGCCGGACGTTTGGCGAGTACGATCTTGCCGATGTAGCGGAAGGCACATACATGACGATCGGCGGCGAGCCATCGACATTCCATGTGAGTTCACTCTTGCACGGTGGATTCGGGGGAGACTGCCTTGGTTGCCATCAAATCGGCGGGCTTGCGCCACCTGATCTTCAGATCAACGAGACCGCATTTGGCAGTTCGGTTCACGCGGGTCTTAACCATAAGGCTATGTACAATGCGACGATGACAAGCCTTGCCAACCGTGCGTGCTGGGCGTGCCACAGCAACCTGACAAGCGATGGCGAAGAGCCTACCGATCATCCTGATGAGTACTGGAATCCCCGACCGTGCGTTGCATGTCACGCAACAGGCAACTTCGAGGCTCCGGCGATCTACGAGCACTTCTACAAAGGCGGCAGCACGGGAAGCGCAGCGGGAATCGCAATCAGGGTTGCGTGTGTCGGGTGCCACTTGAACGGAACCGCCGGGCACGACCCAATCCCGGAGATGTCTGCTGAAGCTGTTGCCTCGCACTACGCATCCCGCGATCACCTTCCGGCAACCGACAACTGCTCGATCTGCCATCAGGACGAGGCGGGTGGCGCTGACTTCGGAAGCGCATCACAGGTCTTTGCTCACGACAAAGCAGGGTCATGCGAGGATTGCCATGGACAGGTAGAGACGTTCCATGATCGCAAGCTTGTAATTCCCCCGGAACGGACATGTGAGGAATGTCACACGAGCGCGGATTCGGTTGAGAAGTATGGAACCCCGGGACAGATCCGGACACATTATCCGGGCGCGCCTGACGAGAGTGTGGACACGACAATGATCGACAGGACGCTTGTCTGCGCAAAGTGCCACAACGTCTCAGGCGAAGGTGAGGATTTGCACAGCAAGGAGCTTACACGGCACCTTAATGCAAACGAGGAGACTGCATACCGTGGCTATTGCTTTGACTGCCACGCAGAAGGCGGCACGTTCCCATACCAGTCGCAGACCCTGATCAGCAAGCTGAGCCACGGCAAGGCGGCAGACTGCATGGCTGTGAACTGCATCGAGCCGTGCCACAACATAACCGGCGTGAGCGCGTTTCATGCGCCGACCGATGTCGTGAGTGGCTACTTCGGGCTTGCACCAAGCGGGGCTGGTGCTGAGTGCATGGACTGCCACCCGCGGCATATGCGGCTCGGCGAGTTTGGGGTTGATGAGGTCGAGTGCCTGGAGTGCCATCCCGGCTACGATGTAGCGCATTACTCTGACGCGATCGTTGCAGAGGTGAACAAGACATACACCTGCGCACTCTGCCACAACGAGAAGGCGGATCAGTACCACAATCTTACTTATGTCTACGGAGAAGGTGAGACAACGGTGGATAAGTCCTGTTACGCATGTCACGCCCGAGACACGAACTTTACCGAGGTGCAGGCGCTGACATACAGCACCGGTGTGGTACGGGGCGGCGTCATGATCGCAGGAGTGGTGCGGGATGTTGACGTAGAAGAAGCATTCACATGCACCGAATGCCACAACGTTACCGGAACGCCGTTTCATTACAGCCCGTATCCACTCGGAAGCGCACAGGACCCTGGCTGGGATGGCTGGGCACCTGGCGAGCGTGTCAAGGACTGTAAGGAGTGCCACACTAATTACGGCAATGTGCCGCCGTTTAATGCAACCGACATGAGCAGCACAGGTCACGGGCACGAGGCGGACTGTTACGTCTGCCACGGCGGCAGGGATCCGGTCACCTTCCACACGCTTGAGGTCTTTGATGTAACTCCGCACGTTGCTGAGATCTCGGTTGCACCGGACACCGTCCACGCGGGCGATTCGGTGGTGCTAAGCGCGAAGGTAGTGACCGGCTGGAAGATGGAGGTTCGGTACATCGAATATTTCGTTGATCTCATCGGCGAGAATGGTGGCGGGATACCGCTCACATTCACACGCACCACATACTACGGGCAGGCGACCGAGGCTGCCGCCACAATCGATACGACCGGTTGGTCTGAGGGCAGGCACACGATCTTTGTCAAGTCGCTTGACTCTCGCGGTGTATGGGGTGAGCCAGGACTTGTGATGCTGACTGTGACAAGACCGGAAGGCGCTATCGCTGCAATTGTCCACCAGCGGGAGATCCTCTTTATGGGCACAATTGCACTCATCGCACTAATCATCGCGCTTCTGTATGTGATCAGGCGGGGGCGGATGAAATGATCATCGGGAGTGTGATGCTGAAACTGGCTTTTGTATGCGGACTTGTTGCAGTGAGTTTGCTTGCTCTGTACGATTCAAAGCGTTTAAAACAAACGCTACCGCTAAAGCCTGATACGGCAATCCTAACTGCAACACGGGCTGCATTCTTCTTTATGAGCATGGCGATGTTCACGATGGTGTGGCATTTCATCACCGGGGACTATAGTATCCTGTATGTGTGGCAGTACTGCAACAACGAGCTGTCGCTGCCGTACAAGATCGCCGCGGTCTTTGCAGGAGAGCAGGGCACATACCTGCTCTGGGCATGGGCGTCGTTCCTCTTTGTCTGGCTCGTGATGGAGGAATACCGGTTCAGGAACCCGCTTCATAAGACGACAGGACTCATCGCGCTGGTGATATCGATCTTCATACTCACGCTCTGCATTGTATCAGCGCCGTTCAAGCCGATTCTTGATATGATTGGCTACATCCCTGCCGATGGCAACGGGTTAAACCCGGTCTTTATCACGGTATGGATGCTTCTCCACCCGTTTATCACATTCATCTCTTATGCAGCGACGATCATCCCTGCCTCTGCTGCGATCGCGCATCTGATCACGGGCAAGAAGGGCTGGCACAGGATATCAAAACAGTGGATCAGGGTCTCGTGGTTCTGTCTCTCGATATGCATGGCAACAGGCGGTGCATGGGCGTACAAACTCGTCGGATGGAATGGCTTTTGGAATTGGGACCCGGTGCAGACCGCAACGCTTGTCCTGTGGATGCTCCTGACTGCGGCGGTACATATACTTGCCCGCTACAACGAGGGAAAGGAGTATACGACCGCTGCACCAGTATTTACGATATTTTTGTTCATCACAACCATTTACGTAACTCTGATCACCAGACATGGGATTATCCACTCGCTTCACGACTTTCCGGGCACGGAAACCGTGGAATGGCTGATCCTGGGCATACTTGTATCGTGCAGCATCGCAATCGTGCTTGGCGCAATAAAGTTCGTGAGAGTCGTTGTAACGGGCGCCCGGAAAAAATCCATCTTTTCGCTGCACAACACCTTCCTCTGCACCGCTATCCTGCTAATATGCATCGCGTTCATAAGCTGCTGGGGCGTGACATATAGTTTCATATCGCAGCACATATTCAACACGAAAGTCATAATTCCGCCCGAATTTTTCAATGTATGGTGCTATATTCCGGTGGTGCTGCTAACGATCCTGACCGGCGTGTGCATGATGCATGGCAGAATCAATGATATATATCTGAAATACATTGTAATCCTTGTATCGACTGCAACAATCCTGCTTGCACTGACACCGAGCCATCCGCTGATCGACCTGGAAAACGAGTTCATCATTTCGTCATCGGCGCCTGTTGCGATACTTGGATCGATCTCGGTGTGGTCGTTTTTGCCGCCGTTTCTCGTCGCGTTCATCGCCACCCTTGGCAAGCTTCTTAACGATATCCGGAAATTGCACGGGCGAATGTGGTTAAGATCGGTCGGGATTGGTATGGTTCACCTCGGTTTTGTGTTGATCATACTTGGCGTAATCATCACCACTTCCTTTGACCACGAGGCAAGTCTCATATACCGAATCGATGAACTGGGTATAAAGAGCGATGTCGGGCGCGGCTGGGAAGTGGAACCAACAAAATTTGACGCGATTCAAAATCCCGACGGTGCATGGACGCAGGTTGCACATCTGACGCTATACAAAGACGGTGAGTTCTATAGCACCGGCATAACCGGATTTACGAAGACGAAACAGTATGGGGACATCCATGACCCGCTGATCGACCGCAGTATCCGGCGTGATGTGTATATACAGTTCCAGGGAACTCGCTCTCACATATCAACCGAGGCTGTGGTACTGCCGCTATCCATCAAGATCGTGCCGTGGGTGTCCCTGCTCTGGGCAGGCTGCATCACAATGATCGCTGGAATCTACTGCATCATCATATCGATATATCTATTGGTAGTGAAGAAGAGAGAGATCGCGGCAGAACTTATGAGACGGTGATACGGATATGGCTATGCGACTGCTTCCATCATTGCGCGAAAAGAAGCGCTATCTTGCCTTTGAGATCATCTCAGAAGGCGCGGTATCAAGACGTGATTTCGTCGACGAACTCGACCGGTCAGCCTCATCGTTGCTCGGAGACGTGGGCAGCAGCGAGTGCGGGCTAAAGATGCTCTCGTTTGAGCGGGGGTGTGGGATTATCAAGTGTGCACGCACGAAGACCGAGCATACGCGGGCTGTGCTTGCGACTGTAAACCGGGTAAGGGGCGTGCGTGTTGCGGTCCATGTAATCGGAAGTTCAGGCTCGGTTAAGGGGGCAGGGCGGTTCACTGGCAGGGGCGGGACGTGATTTTTGGGCTCTCCGGTATCTCGCGTTGTAGTCCTACCTGAGCCATATTGGATTAACCACCTATTCAGCCGCTCGATATCTGTTTTACAGAGTTTCCGTCAGTTGAAAAATAAGTAGAACCGGTAGAAGAGATGGTAATCAGGAAGTGTTCAATATGTTACGGGTTTTTTGATTTTAACCACGCGATTCCGGTGTTAATCGCGTGCTCTTACTGTAATATTGAGCATGTGGTGTTCTGAGTCAAGCAGTGCCGGTACAGCAAGGTCGATGACACTTATTTAATAGTAAAAATATTATATAATAATACCAATTATTTTAGGATTCGTCATCCTCAAAATCTCCGACGCCCATATCGTCCATCATGCGGCTAAGTTCCATGAACACACGGACGCAATGCAGATCATTCAAACCCAGACTTTCCGCCATTTCACGCAATTCACTGATATCAATGTACGCCACGCACTTCGATGTACAGTCCCTATCTATGTAACAACACTTTTTCGTAGCCATCGTTCTTTAGTAAAGCTTCTGATTTATATGGCTTTTGGTAACGCAAGAAGCGCCGGAGTGTCCTATATGCTCACGGTCTGTTGTGATCGTAAGATCTCTCTATGTGCTTTTCGGTTACGACTCAGCCAAACACCGCAAACAGGGGCACTGGAGATCGCTTACGGTGCTTAACCGAACATAGATGAAAAGTTTCATACCTCAATACTGCTCTTTAAGCTCCGCGATCTCCTCAGCAGTAAGTGTCCGGTTATATATGGCGACTTCATCGATCACGCCGTCGAAGACTTTCTTTTTTGCATCATTAGATCCGATATAGAGGTTTCTGCTGTTTATGTTAAGACTGCCTGAGGCGGATTTGCTATTTTTTGCAACACCATCCACATACAACTGAAGTGCAGAACCATTGTAGGTCATAGCCACGTGATACCACTGGTTGAGTGTTGCCTGCCCTTCGCCCCAGTTCACCTTGCACTTCTTTGGCTTACTACCATAATACACTTCACACACCCATCCATCCGTATCATCGAGAGATATACGGTAACCGTCGCCATCACCCTTCCCAATAATATTCGCAGTTTTCTGACTCGAAGCATTTACCCATGCCACTATAGTGATCTCCTCAGTAATATTCAGACTCTCATCATTGCCGCAGTTAATACAATCGTCTGTACCATCAAAAAGAAGCGCACTGCCGTTCACACATGTTGTAGTCCATGCTGCGCCGGTGATAACCCCGTCATTGCAGCCTATCGAGTCGTATGCAGTTGATCCTGTGTTCTCATCAAGATGCCACAGTGAGACCAGCCCGGGGTCAGGCGGGGTGGGCGTAGGAGTAGGAGTAGGGGCAGGCGGCTCTCCTGACCCCCCG
>CBDUQO010000066.1:0-9962 GCA_965369365.1 uncultured Methanosarcinales archaeon | reverse complement strand
GTTTTGCAATCATCTGCCCCACCACAATGGATAGCGATGCAACATAATCAGCGCCGGCTCTATAAATTTTGCCACATATCGGTGCGTTCGCCCGCACCAGAATGATGGCATCCGGAGCGAGCGTCCTCGCGACGAGCGTTGCAAAGATCGTGTCCGTATCGGTGTTCAGCGCTATTATGACTGTGGATGCGGACGTAATTCCTGCCCTCCTGAGAACCTCTTCGCTTGCGCCGTCTCCGACCACGTAGTCAAAACCGTACCCCAATAGGGCGTCTTCGCTTTTATCCACTACAGTAAATTCAACTTCGGCATCCACAAGTTCGGTGACGATGCCCATGCCAACATCCCCATACCCGACAACCACCGTATGTCCGCGTTTTGTTTCCATCTCTCTGCCATCCTCTTATCTGGTCAACTTCTTCAGAGCTATCAGGTGTTCATTGGTTCCAACCGCCAGCAGAATAGAGTTGGATCTGATTATATCGGTTGATTTCGGATTGAGCGAGAGTTCACCGATTGCCCACATCCCTATGATGTTACATCCAGTCCGTTTCCGTATCGCCGACTCTTTCAAGCTCTTTCCAATCAGTTCACTCTCCGGATGGATCGGAAATTCGATTATCGCGATATCTTCCAGGAACTTGGTCGCGCCGACCAGATGGCTGACTGTCGGGTCGGCTGCCTTCCTGCCCATGAACGAACCGAGCATCGATTTCAGGGCGATCACACTGTCTGCACCAGCGTACTCCAGATACTTTCTCTTTGACAAATCTTCGAGAATGGCGATCGTTTTCACTTCGCACATATCTCTCACGGTCAACACAATATCTGCGTTGATCTCGTCGCTTTTATTAGCTATCAAAAGCCTTGCTTTTGCTATATTCGCCCCATTGAGGGTGTTTGTGTCACACGGATCTCCGTGAATGCAAAGAATGCCACGTTCTAACAAGTCGCTAACAACGCTGCGGTCATCCTCCACGATCACAAAAGGAATCTTCTGGTGCTCAAGTTCCTCGATCAAGCTCTCGACAATCAGGCTGTATCCACAGATGATCAGGTGGTCTGATAACGCTTGTGACACGCTCACTGGTAGCGATGATTTTACCCGCGACTCTATCCAGGGGGTGATGACCAGTGGGAAAAGCATTGCGAACAGGAGAACAACCCCAGAAATGGCGACCACAACTGAAAATAACATCCCGGGCGCCCCCACGAAATAAACATCCCCGTATCCGACGGTTGTCATGGTTGCAATGACCCAGTAAACTGCGGTCACCGGGTTCACGTTCCCCATCTGCCCTGGTATGTGCTGACCCTCCCTGAACATCAAAAATAGGAAAACTGCACAGTATGCAATGATGAGACTGACGACTCTGACTAAATAATCAATAATCGACTTCTTAATATTTATACCCATGCTTATTTCATCATTTTTTGCACCAGACGCGCCTGAAATCCATGATACTTCGAAAATCCTTCGGAATCCTTCTGGTCAATCGAGGATTCGCCAAACGATACCAGTTCTTCCGAATAGAGTGCTAAATCGGATCTCCTTGCAACCACTGTCGCAGAACCTTTGTACAACCGCACTTTCACATCTCCTGTGACTCGTTTCTGGGTTTCATCGATGAATGCAGATAGATCGGCATACAGCGGATCGTCCACGAGACCCATGTACGCAAGCTCAGCCCACGCAGCATCCACCGTCGCCTTGAACCGAAGTTCACCCCTTGTGAGGATGAGTGACTCAAGATCGCGGTGCGCAGAAAGGAGTATCGTCGCAGCAGGATGCTCGTAGATCTCCCGCGCTTTTAGTCCGAGCACACGGTCCTCGATGTTATCTGACCGTCCGATTCCATGCACGCCCCCGGTTTTGTTGAGCTTTGCGATCAGCGAGACGCCGTCCATCGAAGTCCCGTTCAATGCCACAGGAACGCCGTTTTCAAATGCCAATTCGATAATATCCGGATCCGGTGCCGCTTCCGGCGACGCGGTCCACTCATAGATCTCTTCGGGTGGGATGAAGTACGGATCCTCCAGCTTGCCGCCCTCAATGCTCCGACTCCACAGGTTTTCATCCACACTCCATATCTTCTCCCTGCTAACCGTCACCGGTATCCCGTGGTCTGCCGCATAATCGATCTCCCATTCCCTTGTCAGATTCATGTCGCGCATCGGCGCAACAACATCGAAATCGGTCGCCCTGAACACCACCTCGAAACGAAGCTGGTCGTTACCTTTGCCCGTACAGCCGTGCGCCAGGGCATCCGCCTTCTCTGATTCAGCAATTTCGGCGATCTTCTTTGCGATTAGCGGGCGGGCAAGTGCCGTTCCAAGTACATAACCCTCATAAAGCCCGTTTGCTTTGATTGAAGGGAATAGGTAATCGTCTACGAATTCGTCCTTCAGATCAAGGGTGTAATGCCCATCAGCGAGGGTTTTTGCGCGCTTTGTTGCATCATCGATCTCAGATGCGGGTTGCCCCACGTCAGCAACGACCGTGATCACGCGATCGTAATCGTATCGCTCTTTAAGGAGCGGAATGCAGACCGATGTGTCCAGTCCGCCAGAATATGCAAGTACTACTGTTTTCATGGTGTTAATCCTATTATCAATAATGTTACGGGTGAGTTACTTGTAATTGTTTATCTTTACCTTTCTCTTTTTCTGACATTAAGTCTCCCGCGTAGTGGATGGTGGATTTGGGGGCACCTGCTACACACGACTGCTTCCGGGCATCTGGCAGGGACTATCGGTTCCGGGTAGTGCAGTGGCTCCGTGAGCCATCACTGTTAAGTATCAGTAATCCGTAATGTTTAAAATACAATTGTGGAATGGTGGTACCTTGCCTTATACAATCGAACATATACATGCGAGAGAGATACTGGATTCCAGAGGGAATCCGACTGTCGAGGTTGATCTGGGAACTCCAAGTGGTTTTGGGCGTGCTGGCGTACCGTCCGGTGCATCAACAGGCACAAACGAGGCTCTTGAACTCAGGGATGGCGACAATACGAGATATCAGGGAAAGGGCGTTTTACAGGCGGTTCAAAACGTAAATACTGCGCTCCGGACCGAGATCATTGGCATGGACGTACGGGACCAGCGCCACATCGATCAGGCAATGATCGATCTCGATGGTACGCCAAACAAAGCAAAACTTGGCGCGAATGCCATACTTGGTGTTTCGATGGCGGCTGCAAAGGCGGCTGCTGATTCAGCAGGACTGCCACTTTATACGTATCTTGGTGGCACCAATGCGCACACGCTGCCGTGCCCGACTATGAACGTACTGAATGGAGGCGAACACGCAGGAAACGATCTTGCGATTCAGGAGTTTATGGTCCAACCAAAGGGCGCGTCATCGTGCACAGAGGCGATACGGATCGGTACGGAGGTTTATCACGAGTTAAAGAAGATCCTGACCGTGAAGTACGGAGCTGTTGCCGGCAACGTTGGTGACGAGGGCGGATACGCGCCGCCGATGGATCATACCAATCAGGCGCTTGATGCGGTCGTCTCAGCAATTGAGGAGGCTGGCTATACCACATCAGAAGTTACACTTGGAGTCGATGCTGCGGCATCAGAGTTCTTCAAGAGCGGGAAATACCACATCGATGGCACAGAACTCGACAGCGGTGAGATGGTAGATTACTATCTTGACCTCGTAAAGACATATCCAATCCTCCTTATCGAGGATCCTTTCCATGAAGAATCCTTTAACGATTTTGCCACATTGACTGCGTCAACAGATGTGATCATCATCGGAGACGATCTATTTGTGACCAATATCAAGCGGTTGCAGCGCGGAATTGATATGGGCGCGGCAAACGCGCTGCTGCTTAAGTTAAACCAGATAGGGACCGTGTCTGAATCGCTCGATGCTGCAACTCTGGCGCACAGAAACGGATATAAGGTGGTGGTGAGCCACAGGTCTGCTGAGACCTGCGATTCCATGATCGCTGATGTTGCGGTTGCAGTCGGAGCAGATCTCCTGAAGACAGGCGCGCCTGCCAGGTCAGAACGTACCACTAAGTACAACCAGTTAATTAGGATTGAGGAAGAACTGGACTATGTGGCGCGATTTGCCCAACTGTGAGATAAGCACCCAAAGAAAACATATATATGCCATGAGTTGTAAATTAATGTAACCATGTGGTGGTGTGTATGAGTTCATTTCGATCAAAAATCAAAAGACGATTGGAACGATATATCGAGTTGGATCCTGACGGGATCAGGTATACCGTCATGGCGACCATACTTAAAGTCAGAGAAGTGACTGTGGACTCTCTTTGCGACATGCTCTCAAAGAGATTCAAAGTTACCCACAAAAAAGTCGCTTCGATGGTTGGATATATCCATTCCAAACTTGGAATTCTCCATGCGCATAAACAGTCATATAAGACACCGATTGTCTATACGCTACGCGACGAGTACGTTGATCTTGTAAAATCGGTACTAAACCTGAATCGCCCGACTGCGGCATGACACTGGTAAAAGATGCTCCACGCACCTCAACCAGCCTGATCGTCCGCTCGGACGCGAACACACGGATCACTGCATCTCGCGACCCGTTCTATGAGCTGATGCGGCGGCTGTTCCAGAATGAGCGCAGTGCGATACGTGGTCAGAGATTTGTTATGCGGATTCTTGAGCGTGAGGCATCCGGAAATCCAGTGCAAACCGAGGAATGGCGGCAACTGATAGACGAGTTTGATATCAGCATATCCTCGTTTTATGCCATGCGAAACAAACTGCTCGGCGCGGGGATGATCACCAATAAAAAGGGAGTGTACCGGGTATCGGGTCAGTTTGGCAAGGATCTAGTCGATATGGCAAGGTGGTGGTGGGTCGCGGTGTTGAAGCGGGATCTGGATAGCCTGTGAGGGCGTTGTAGCCGTTAGCCATTCTCAGTGGTAGTTTCGTAGTTCCCACGCTGCCACAAGAAGATGCGTGTTTGCATTGCATATCCCGCAATCGCTAAAAATCCGGCATCATCAAACGAGGCAGGGCATGACATCCCGCACACCATCACCCACCTGCGTCCGCAAATCTTTTATAGAAGTACTATCATTGATTTTTGTCGACTGTTGATATCGTGGCATTACAACATCGAGATGTGATTGTCGTGGTATCATGGTCGCAGTACAACATAAAAGAGGTATAACAAAAAATGGCAGGACAACTTGGAGGACAGCCGATATTCATTTTGCGCGAAGGAAGCGAGAGAACACGCGGAAGGGACGCGCAGAACTCAAACATCATGGCTGCGAAAGCTGTAGCCGCTGCGGTACGCACCACGCTTGGACCAAAGGGGATGGACAAAATGATGGTCGATTCGCTTGGCGACATCGTCATCACCAACGACGGTGTCACGATCTTGAAGGAGATGGATATTGAGCACCCGGCAGCAAAGATGGTGGTCGAAGTTTCGAAGACCCAGGACGACGAGGTTGGAGATGGCACAACGACAGCCGCGGTTCTGACCGGCGAACTGTTGAAGATGTCCGAAGACTTGCTTGATAAGGATGTGCACCCGACAATTATTGCAGCAGGGTACAGACTTGCATCCCAGAAAGCTGCTGAGATACTTGAATCGATCGCAACCGATGTAGAGAGCAGCGACGATGAAGCTCTCATAAATATCGCAGCCACTGCGATGACCGGGAAGGGGATCGAAGGAACAAAAGAACACCTTGCCAGACTCTGCGTCAATGCGGTTACATCGATTGCAGAGGAGACTGATGGCAAGATGGTTGTCGATATCGAGAATATCAAGGTCGAGAAGAAGGTCGGTGGGTCTGTTGAGGATTCAGAACTGATCAGTGGCATGATCATCGACAAGGAACGAGTGCATCCGAACATGCCAAAGAAGGTCAACGATGCGAAGATCGCTCTGCTCAGCATCGCGATCGAACTGAAAGACACCGAGGTTGACGCAGAGATCTCGATCACATCGCCAGACCAGCTTCAGCTGTTCCTTGATCAGGAGGAGAAGATGCTCAGGACCATGGTCACTAAAGTGACCGACAGCGGCGCAAACGTCATCTTCTGCCAGAAGGGCATCGACGACATGGCGCAGCACTTCTTTGCAAAAGCCGGAGTCATGGTAATTCGTAGGGTTAAGAAGAGTGACATCGATAAACTGTCCAGAGCAACCGGAGCAGGCATCATCACGAACCTGGATGAGATCGAGGCTAGTGACATCGGTCACGCAGATATAGCCGAAGAGAAGAAGATCGGCGGCGGAAACATGATATTTGTCACTGGATGCGAGAACCCAACAGCAGTATCACTGATGCTGCGCGGCGGAACCGAGCATGTGGTTGACGGACTTGAGCGTGCACTTGAGGATGCCCTGCGCGTTGTGGGCGTCACGATCGAGGACGGAAAACTTGTGTCTGGCGGCGGATCGCCAGAGGTCGAACTCTCACTGAGGCTGCACGAATACGCAAACAGCCTGACCGGAAGGGAACAGTTGGCAGTCAATGCATTTGCAGACTCGCTCGAGATCATTCCAAGAACTCTTGCAGAGAACGCTGGACTCGATCCAATCGACAAACTGGTCGAGATGACGAGCCAGCACAAGGATGGTAAGATACATTCCGGACTTGATGTGTACACCGGAGACGTCGTTGACATGTGGGAACGCGGAATCGTAGAGCCACTCAGGGTCAAGACGCAGGCAATCAGCGCTGCTGCGGAAGCGGCAGTCATGATCCTCCGGATCGATGATGTAATCGCATCCCGTGGAAACCCAATGCCACCAGGCGGCGGCGGCGGTATGCCACCGGGCATGGATGGCATGGGCGGCATGGAAGGTATGTACTGAAGCTGTTAAAAACGACCCGAAGCGCAAAAAAGAACTTTGCGCTTCTTCTTTTCTTTTTTCCATAACATATACACGGTATACACACCATTTTCATTTACAAAAAAGTATATCGCCAGTCCCACCCGCAGGACATCTTGGCTCTTTGATAATTCGCGAGTGCACAAGTCTCACCTAAATAAAGTAAATGAGAAATACTATATTGTAGTGACTTTTTACTACTTTCCAATTACTATTTATTCCCTTAGTTCTATTAACCACAGATGCATGCGAGATTTACGCAGATACCGGGTTACCAAATCTGCGTTCATCCGCGGTTCAATATATTTTTCAATTGACAGGAAACTCTGCAAAACCGATGCCCAGGTACTTGGATATATGGCTCGGTACGACTGTTACTCGTGCTGTCAGAGAGCCCATTTCTTACTCGCAAACTTTTCATAAAAATTAACTTCCAACCTGGAGGGCAGTTGTTACTCGATTTTTTGTGAAAAAATCGGGCGCATCTCCACGTCCAGCGCGACATTGGACTGTTGCGGCGAATATGACCTGATGACCCGTCTGTCCAGAATGTGCGCGGTCATGCCACACGCCTCTGCAGCATGTTCGATCAGCTCCTGCGCGCCCTCGAACAGATCGTCTTCCGATCTGATATCGTAGTAATGAATAGTACCGCCGGGTTTTACAATCGTCAACGCAACGTCGATGAACTCGTGCGCCGAATGTGGCAGATTCATGATTATGTGGTCTGCTGTGCAGCGCAGATCCTTTGAGACGTCTCGCACATCACCGCAGATAATTTTCATGTTGTTTATTGCGTTTAATCGTGCATTGCGCCCAAGATACTCGATTGCCACAGGATTCTTATCGATCGCAATCACATATCTAGCTGATTTCGCAATAAGGATGCTAAAAGGACCGACACCTGCAAACATGTCGACAACGACATCGGTTTCGCGGATCTGGTCTACTATGCGTTTGCGCTCTGTTGCAAGCCTTGGTGTGAAATAGACGCGCGCAAGATCAACCTCGTACCGGCAGCCATACTCCTTGTGCACGGTCTCTGTATCGGGCTTGCCAGCTATCACACGAAAATCCCGGATCCGAAACTCACCCTGCACATCAGTCAATGCCACAAGAACGGTTCGCACGTTCTTATGCATCAGAAGGATCGCATCAGCGATTCGTTTAGCGTCATAAGGATCGTCGATATCGATGATCGCAATATCGCCGATTACCTCATAAGAGGGTGTGAAACCAAGAAACTCTTCAAATGACGGCTCGATTCTACGTTCAAACTCTATAGGTTGAACCTCAACGCTCAAGTCAGGGAAGCTGTCCTCTATGCAAGCTTCGTGTTTAACCGGTAGATATAGATAATCCGCGTCTCTCCGGATCACTGCATCTCTTTGGAGTGCACCAGCCTCAGCCAGTGCGCGGCGCACGCTCTCGCCGTTGGATTTGGATACCTGGATATACCGGAATCGTTCACGTCTGACTGCCATTCAGTTGTCTTGCCAGCAGCACAGAAAGATCAACCACCTCAAAGTTATAATCAGTTGACTCATCCTTCTTCAGACAGTTGAAATGCGCCAGACACTTTGGGCAGGACGTTACCATCGCTGACGCACCGGTATCAGCAGCTTCGTTCATCCGTGTGACGCGCAGCGCCTTGGTCACCTCATTACAGTTCATCAGCGAACTGACACCACAGCACCTCGCATTCTCTTTTGAATGCGCCATCTCAACAATCTCCATGCCTGCACTTGCCAGTGAGTCCCGCGGGGCATCGTACACGCCGCAATGGCGTCCGAGACGACATGCGTCATGGTAGGTCACCGTTGCCACCGCCGCATCCGATTTCACATCAAACTTCGCATCACCAAGTAACTCGGATATATGTTTGACATCAACTTTGAGATCATAATCCTTCGTAAGTGTCCGGTAACACTCAGCACAGCTCACGATCAGGGTACTAATCCCGCTTTCCTCGATATACCGGGTATTATACTCAGCCAATCGGTCAAACAGCTCCTTGTTCCCCTGCCACAACTGATCGTGCCCACAGCACTTCATCTGCATAACCATTGGGTCAATTCCCGCATGTTTCAGTAGTTTCATGCTCGATTCCGCAATCTCTGTGAAATCCACATCATCCAGACCAAAGAAGAGGTTGTGGAAGTCGAGACATCCGGGGAAATAGCCGTAGGATGATTTCTCCGCGCCTTGCATAAAGGTCACCTTGCCCGTATCCAGCATTGACATAAGGTCTGAAACGCTTGAGAAAACCCCTTCGTGGGGGATATCTGCCAGAGTTTTCCCTGTTCGTTCTTCTAACACAAAATCAGAGAAAGAAACACCTTGTGGACACTGCGACGAACAGAGTTCGCATGTCAGACACTGCCAAACATCAGCGGTTGGCGTGTCATAGATATTATTGTTGTATATCGTGCCCCTTGGCGACATTTTTGAGACCATTCGCATCGGACATATTCCGGTGCACAGTCCACACTGGTAACATTTTTGTATGTTGGACATGAAGCAAACACCTGCCTGTTATCTGTTTGAGTGTACCGCTTGGGTACTACTAAAGTGTTTCGATATGCTAGAGCGCCCGAATTTCAGGGTGCCAGCGATGCCATATTGCAGCAGGACAGATCAAGCGTTTCAGGACATTCTTTGCGTGAGCATCACATGAAAAGCCATAATAACCATAACAGCTGGTGCAGTATAGTACAGGTGGGCGTGCCGCCCGTATTTATGCGATCTGCACCTGATCACACACTATTTTGTCACGTATCTGGTTTTTAATTCCTTTATTCTCTGGACCGTCTGTTTCCACTGGTGTTCCAGCTCGCCACCTGCCTTGCTTTCTGCAGGCTCGGGCAAGCCAGACAGGTCACCACCATCATCAGGGAATGTCGGCATCTGGTCAGGATCATCGTCAAACGGACTGCCTGCCATATCTGCCGGGGCAGAAATATCAGAATCTTCTGACAGCCCCGGAAAATCTACCGGAGATGCAGGCTTAGATCCAAGCCCGAGAGCCTCATCATCCATCGAATCTGCTGAATCATGCAACCCATCATCATCATCTGGCAATCCGGGAAATCCTGAACCATCCGCTACAGAT
>CBDUQO010000065.1:0-10001 GCA_965369365.1 uncultured Methanosarcinales archaeon | reverse complement strand
ACAGGCACAATTCATCTTGCGAGCTGCTTGTAACTCGAATTACCATAGAGCCGATATACTTCGACCAGAGCCTGAAAACACGTCAGACAGTCGTAGCAATAATGTCATCGAAAGCATCGACCACGTAGTGCAAATCCTCATCCGATAGTCCGTACGTACTCAATTTAAAATACTTTGTGAGCCCGGACTTGATTCCGTGAATCTTCCGCTTTTTGAGTTCCTTGTACAAAAAAAACCTGCCTTTCTTGGCGCGTTTCGATATTTCGTACAGAACCGGAGTCTCAAAGAACATGAGATCATGGTTGTGAGGTTTATCACCCATCTGGATCATACCAAGGTTCCCCATCTCTTTTGAGAACCGTCTTGCCTTTTCTACCTCCTGGTCCCATTCTGCCACCCGCGCCACCACTGCCGGGAAGGATGCAATCAGCGTCATGATCGTTGCGCCGCGGGCTGTGCAACCGAGGAGTTCGATCTCCTTGTTCTTGTTATACGTAGATCTTCTGAGCGTGAGGTCATGGTACTGCTCGCTTATCCCGAGGACGCCGACAGGTCCGCAGGCTGCCATCGACTTGTGCCCGCTGCCAACAATGAAATCCACGCCGAGATCCTTTGCAGAAACCGGCATGCGTCCGACTGAATATGCGCAGTTCAGGAGCAGCGGGACCTCGTATTCGCGGCAGATCGAGGATACCTTCTTCGCATCCACGATGTTTCCGTAATTCCCGTCCGGATATGTCAGAACCGCAAGAACCACCTCTTCACCCGAATTTCGCTTCTCTTCGAGGATATCCGCGTACCCTTCAGGATTTATTTTGTATTCCGGGCGATCCGAGACCGGAACCTGCGATACGTCGAGTCCTGCACGCTCCGCCGAAACAAGGGACGTGTAGTGCGCATTCCCATCCATGACAACGCAGCCACCATTCTTGCTGAGCGCATGCATCACCGCGAATATGCCCTCCCGTGCCCCGTTCGTGACTCTCGCGTGGTCGACTCCAAGGAACGCGGGCAGCTCATCGTACACGAAATTGTGGATCGGCGGTTTTTTGATCTCCTCAAGCTTGCCCGGACAGAAATCACAGATCGAGTATCCATCACCCCATTCTGCGAGCGCTTCTCTTGCTTCGGGTGTCAGTATTCCGCCGCGCTGGAGCGGGTCGATGTTGATCATGCCATGCGTGCTCCGTTTGAGGGAGGGTTTCTTTGCCATGCGGTTTCACTTCCTGTGCGGTAGATATGCATCGGTTGGATGGGTCATCTCAAAAAGTTATCTAAAAAGAATATTTTGTATCCGATAGATTTAGTATATTTCCGGTCGCAGAATTGGCAGAACGTTTCACCGCTGCATGATCTGAACGGCAGGGTGTTTTGTAACTATTCATGTATGTCGATTGGTCTCTCGATTGTGATTCTCATGCCTTCTGGCAAGAAAAGAACCGCAGAGTGTGGTTAAATTCCCGTTTGGTGCATGTTGTGTTCCAGCTCAAGCAGTACCGGTATAGCGAGGTTGCATGATACTGTGTTAGGTACCTTAAGCCGTTGGTGTTTTTATCAATTTCCGGTGTGTGTCTGATTCTGATAGATTCTGATAGATTCTGGGGTTTCTAACCTTTGCGCCCTTCTGCGTCTTTCGCGTTGTTTTCCGATTTAACGCGGAATGCATAAAGGCAAGAGAGACGCGAAGAGTGTTATCAATCGTGGTCTTTACGTATTTCGCGTTGTTGTACCCCCAATTGACATTACGGAAATCACTGGATTTTCAGACAGCGCCCTCCAAACCATCCGACTCATCCGGGTGGCAGGGGACATTCTTTGGAAGCTTGAATGCAAACGTGCTGCCACCCCCCACCTCGCTCGAAGCCCAAACGATGCCGCCGTGTCTGTGGATGATGTTTGCCACAATTGCAAGACCAAGACCCATGCCTTTACTCTTCTCGACCTGCCAGAACTCCTCAAAGACATGCGGCAGGTCCTCTGGTGTGATGCCGATGCCGGTATCGCTGACGGCAATCTGGATCCAGTCGCCACCATCGACTCCTGTGATTGATACGCTGCCCCCATCCGGCGTGAATCTAATCGCATTTCCGATCAGGTTTGCGAGGACCTGCTCTATGCGGTCACCATCCCCCTCGATGGTGAGGTGGTCTGGAATGTCAATTGTACATGTAAGACTCTTGTTCTTAGCAAGCGCCCCCATATCTGCTACGATATCCCTTATTAGTTTGGATAAGTCCAGTTCGGCAAGCTTCAACTCCAGCCCGCCGGATTGTATCACCGATATGTCGAGTATGTTGTTGATCAGCCGCGCCAGTCGATCGCTGTTCGACAAAACCTTTGAAAGCGCATCTTTTTGCCCGGCGTTCAGTTCTCCGAGCATTCCATCAACCACGAACTCGGTAAAACCCATGATCGACGTGAGCGGGGTTCGCAGCTCGTGAGATGCGATGTTTATGAAGTTCGTCTTGAGTTCGTCGAGTTTTTTAAGTTCCACATTCGCAAGCCCAAGTTCCGCATTCGCTCTTTGCAGTTCTTCAGTCACACGCTTCATCCGGGTGACATCACGCAGCACCTCGACATAGCCGATGAGCGCCCCATCGGCACCATGCAACGGCGCGCCACATGTCATGATCGGGACGCTATTGCCGCCGCCATCAACGATATCCATCTCCCAGCACACGCTGCCACCATGATCTTCGGTCAATTCCTGAAGCCTGCACTGCGGATCACACGCATCGTTTGAGAATACGTTGTAACAGAGCTTTCCGATAATATCTTCTTCTGATATGCCGGTAAGCGCCTTGCAAGCCTGATTTGCCATGACTATCTTGAATTCAGTATCGATCACGAACACACAGTCGGGTATGCTCCGGAGTATGCTCTCAAGCGTACTTTTCTGGTTTTCAAGAGTGTGATTGACAAGAGTTATCGTGTTCTGCAGTTCCCTGTGCGTTTCATAAAGCTCGGATGTCATTTCATTGAACCGTCTGGTTAGCACACCGATTTCATCGTTTGACACTACAGGAACTTGTATTGTATAGTCACCGGCTGCCACTGCCTCTGCCCCGTCATGCAGCCGTTCGATCGGTTTTGTAATCAGCCGTGTGGTTAATATGGAGAATATGCCGATTAACACAATGACCCCGATTGTGACCGCGATCGCCCGTTCTATCAATATGTTAAGGGAATATAACACCTCATCACGATCCTGTTCGGCGATCAGGTACCATTTCTGGTCAGGCATCCAGATGCGGGAGATGATCACATCTTTTCCGTTGCTGGTGTATATGCCACAGTAATCTTCACTGGTATTCTTGATAATAGGTATCGTCTTTGCACCATCTGGCAAACCACTGACAAGATAACCGTTACTATCGATCAGGAAAGCCCTGCCGGTCTTTCCAAGTCCTGTGCGGTCGTGTATGGTTGCATGGAGCATGTGGAAGTTGGTCCTGCAGACCACCACGCCGATGGTTCTGTTATCATCAAGCAGCACCGGAGCAGACACCAGCATCGTTGGCACATGAAGTGTCTGAGAGATGTACGCACTGGTCAGGTGGGGAGCCTGCAAACCTTCATGATAGTATTCACGTGACGACCGATTCTCCCCGATGATGTTTTTGTTGGTGGACGCGATGACGGTGCCACCGCGGTCAAGCACAAATATCTCGTCAAACGTGCCGTAGCCTTCCATCGCAATACCCCCAAACTCTTCGATGACCTCCTTTGCCTGCTGATATTCGATACTCGTGGGGTCCGCCATCCCCATCACTTCGATGTTCCTGACCACCGATGGTGCACTGGCAACGACCTTT
The DNA here is from genome assembly GCA_965369365.1 of uncultured Methanosarcinales archaeon. Lineage (GTDB taxonomy): Archaea > Halobacteriota > Methanosarcinia > Methanosarcinales > Methanogasteraceae > Methanogaster_D. The sequence goes on along the minus strand of CBDUQO010000065.1, from coordinate 6,186 downwards.
GCATTATCCTGCATATACACAATCCATGAACCAAGGTGATCTGCCCGTGTATGCGCAACTGATTTCAGGTGTATGAAAGCATGCTCCTCCATCGATTCGGTGGAGAGCGTGTGCGTGTAATGCCCGATGATGCCAAACGGCACGATCGAGACACAGAGAAATAAGAGGATCAACTTGGGCTGGAGTCGCATAGCAGAAGCCTTCCGAAACCATTCATGACTTGAGGAGCCAGCCCCAGTACTTAATCGTGGTTACAGCACCGATGGTCATCGCGATCGCGGTTATCACTCCGGACAACTCAGAATTACACACCGGCATAGAAGTTAAAGTGCCTGGTGACATGCGAAGTAAGTCCAGTTGAACGCCTGCGAAGAGCAACACGATGGCAACATAATACAGTATATAATATGGTCTCAGCTGCAATGCGTCACCGAGTTTCCCGCTGAACTGCGCAAGTGTGTAGAATACAAACATAATCGAAACAGGCATCGCCACACCTAAAATGCTATCAATCATTTTTCAACCCTCATCATAATCTTATATAATATAACAGTAAGTACCAGTGACAACGCGGCTCCGACAAAACCAATTAGATACCAGTCATGACCAAGCGCGCACGCCACCCCATATAGCATAAATAGTATTGCAGGTATCAGAAACAATTCGTAATATGTTTTCTTACTGAAATTCGATTGGTACAACCTGCCGATCGCAAATATGAACAGAATTATGACCGACGCGAGAATTAAGGAGTATGCACCAAGAATGTTTCCGATATCCGCCATAAGAATGGTCACCGCTCTCCAAATGCCTTGACAAATGCCTTCTTTCTGGCTAATCGCGGTGCCCCGCTGAATATATCTTCGTATTGCTCAAATGACGTCCCGTCTGTTACGATGGTCAATCCGTGGTCAGTGATCTTGACTTCGTGGATACCCGCGTCATGCGCGCTCCCGCGTATCTTGAGCACCGACATCGCCCTTCGCAGTTCCGACTCGATCTCCACGTACCTGAGCATGATCACGGAATCCATGATGTACGAGGTGCCATTCTCGGTGATCTGTTTTGAGCCGAGAAGATCAGCGGTCTCATTTACAAATATGGTGGTGATGTTGTTTGATTTCAGGTACCCGGATGTCTTGCGAACATATTCATCGCTATCGTCATCAGGCGACATGCCGGTAAATCCGTTGATCGAATCGACAAGGACTCGCTTTACCCCGATTTCTTCAACGCAGTCTCGTATCGAAAGCAGGCTCTCACCTGAATACACCTCTCCGGTGGGTGGATACAGGATGCGCAGCAGACCATTCGCCTCAAGCACACCAAGATCCCATCCAAAGGACAATGCGTTCCTTCGCAATTGTTCCGCACTCTCCTCAAACGAGACAATTAGTCCCGGCTCATCCTGACGCGTACCATCAAGGATGAAATGCATGCCTGACGTGGTCTTGCCTGTACCGCTTGGACCAGTCAGCATCGAGGTCGTCCCGCTGATAAGCCCGCCGCTTAGCATCTTGTCAAGTCCTTTGATGCCTGTGCTCACACGCTTGCGCGGCGCAGCGTCCGTACTCCCGTTAAATGAAGGTGCTGGATATGTGATGATGCCGTCATCGGTGATCCTGTACACATGCTTGCCGCTTGCATACGACTGCCCGCGCATCTTCAGCACATCGAGATACCGCACGCGGCACCCCTTCTTCAATTCGTTTGACAGATGTATTATCGAATCCGCAACATAACTGATCGGGCTTGTTTGCAGAATTTGCTCTGTAAACTCGCCTGTGACCAACACAAGAGAATTCCAGCCCTTCATTCCGACGAAAAGGTCGAAATAGAACTGCCTACGCTCGTTATCAGTCAGTGGCAGATCCATCGTCGTGATCGGATCAATTGCGATGCGGTCCGGCTGGATCGCCTCGACATTCTCGGTGATGATATCCACCAGATCATAAGCCTTGTTCTTCATGATCTCGCGACTCAGATCGAAGTAGATGAGATTCTCGCGCTCATACATCGATGGGTCATAGAAGCTGAATCTGGACATGTATCCGCTTAACATCGCGATCGGTTCGGATATCGCCGAAAAATAGAGGCACTTTTCGCCAGCTTTCGCCGCTGCGAACATGGATTGTACCGTAAACGTGGTCTTACCAGTACCAGCCGTGCCCGCGATCAGCACGGTTGATGGACGTGTAAATCCCCGATCCAGTATTTGATCCAGTCCCGGTATGCCTGTTGGAACTTGTTTCATAAGCCTCGCCGCCAGTGCAATCTGCGCCATATGCAGGGTTACGTGACTCACATCACATGCAACCTATATATTCTTAACCAGAAGAACATTTCTCCGAATGTGGAATTTTTTTCTCGATGGGCAAAAAAAAATTGATGCACCAGAATTATTGCACGGGTGCATTCCTATTATAGGTCATTGCCATATATTAATGTTTTGCACTACGATTTTTTCACAAAAAATCGAGTAAAAACTGCCCTCGGGGTGGGGTCTGGCGATATACTTCTTCATGATCGAGTGAGAAATGTGGGTCTCTGGTATCTTGAGTTGCAGTGACCAACGCTTATAAGAGATTGCCCATTTTATCCAAATCTCCCAACTCTAATCTAGGAGATTTTCCGGGAATTTAGTCTATTTCTATGCAGTTTTAATCACGAATTTCACGAATGGACAAATGACACGAATTTGTTCCGGCTTAACATTCGTGAAATTCGTTTATTCGTGTCATTCGTGATCCCTAAGCGCTTAATATTCCGCCAGCACAATTCATCTACGAGATGCTTGTAACTCGAATTACCAGAGAGCCAGAAATGTTCTCTCGGGGTGGAAGCCAGTTTTTGATCAAACCTTTGTGAAAAGTTTGGTGAAAAAGTTTGCGAGTGAGAAATGTCCTCCCGGGTGGAGCTGGCGGCATACTTTTTCGTAAATGAAAATGGTGCGTAGAGTGGCTGGACGCTATAGTGGATACACTATGGAAAAAACAAATGAAGGGAGCTAATCCCTTCACTACTTTGCTATTCGACCCAGACATCATTCCCGGGCGTTATCTGTTACGCCCCTTTCTGCCATACATCCCAGCCTGGCGCACATTCACTCAGCGTCTCCGTAACCTCTTCAAGCAGTTCTGCCGGTATGCCGACCACTAGTTCGTCATCTGCAAGTCCTGCGTTCTTGGCTGCACCATCGCACCCGATCGAGACGTTGATATTGCCTGAGATATAGGGATAGGCGGTGGCATCAGCACATGTCGATTGTATGCCTGCGAAGTTTGCATTGAACCGTCCGCCGTGTCTGTAGATTACCGCCTGAACGATCCGCCTTGCCGCAAGCACGCCAGCCATGACTACAATCACATCAGGTCTTGCGCCATCCGGATCGGTTGGTGCCCTGTCAAGCGGCGCAACGATGGTTGCGACCGTCGATCCGGGTGCCGGTCGTGGCATGTGGTCAACCACACGCTTGGCAACACCGAGCGAAATTTCCTTATTCAGCTTGTAACGGTACAGCGCGCCCGTTTTAATTATCGGTCCGTAATCCTTAAATCCAATGGCTGCCGCGCCGCCGTCGCAGGCATGCACGTCCATTGTGGCAAGGCTCACAGTATCTTTGAATCTGGCATCCTGAAGCATCTGACAGTATCGCCGCGGCGACTCGATCTTTGACATATCTCCCGGGATATCTTCTTCCCGCTTTATGAGTGAGACTGCTATCGGTTTTCCGTTCAGTCCCAGTAGGTTTACAAGTTTATTTGACATTTCCGCATAATCCATGCTAAAACCCTCCTTATGGGTGGATGTTGATTATCAAGCCATCTGTTAGATATAAATGTTGCCAAAAACCGCCCATCACATCTGCAAGATGGTGATTACTAAGAAGAGACGCCCGCCGGTGCAACTGGCGCTGACCTGTGCGTAATCGGAACCTGCTCCACAGTCTCTGCGATCTCTCCGACCGTTGCATCGAGTTGCATCAGCAACATGCCAAGATTGGCGTTCGGTTTGACCAGTGTAACCAGCAGCATCTTTCTGCCAGCTCCCATGATGATCAACCGCCCGTGCCTTGATTCCACGATCATCCGCTTTGGCACTTCCCGATCCAGACCCTCTGCTGTGATTTCAGCGGCGCCAAGCACGGTTGCAGCCATCGCAGCAAATGCTCGCGCATCACCCGGCGCATTTGATGTGACCAGTATCCCATTCCGACTCACTATTGCACTCGCCTCGATTGAAGAATCCGTATGTAAATTGGATAGGGTCTTGTTAAGTGTAGTTATCATAGCCATGTAATATGCAACCCCTCGGCGATATGCCAGTCCGTATATTTCGGTTTGGGTGGTTATTAAACTTTCGGTTAACTCAATAGAGGGATTTTTATTATTTTCTGGCGGCACGATCCGAATCAACACACCACCTGCGAACCGCAAACCCGGAAAAAGATTTATACACAATAACCACATCATCCGGACATTACGACGTGTCAGAGATTGTCGATATCGCAAATATCACAGATTGGCACCATGCAACGCTTTGATACCGTCGCGCAACTAAATTGAGAGTAGTGATGTCCATGAATTATCGCAACGAAGAACTCCGGGACAAGTTTGTACGTATATTTGATACCACGCTACGGGATGGCGAGCAGACGCCGGGCGTATCGCTTGGTACCCAGCAGAAACTTATCATCGCAGAGCAACTGGATAAACTCGGTGTTGACATCATCGAGGCAGGTTTTCCGATCGCATCTCCGGGTGAAAAGGATGCGGTCGCCCGGATTGCGAAAATGGGTCTTACTTCGCAGGTGTGCGGGTTATCGCGGGTGATAACGAAGGATATCGACGCGTGTCTCGATTGCGATGTTGGTATGGTACACACATTCGTATCCACGTCCGATATACAGCGGATACACACTATCGAGAAATCGAGGGAAGAGGTCATTGAGCTTGCTGTTGATGCGGTGCAGCACATCAAGGATCACGGCGTAGCCTGCATGTTCTCGGCAATGGATGCGACCAGGACCGATATCGATTACCTGACCCGGATACACAGTGCTGTCGAGCAGGCTGGCTGCGACATCATCAATGTTCCTGACACGGTGGGCGTGATGGTGCCATCCATGATGTACCGCCTGATTCGTGATATTGCGAAAACGGTCTCGGTGCCGCTTGATACGCATTGCCACAACGACTATGGGCTTGCGGTCGCAAATAGCACCGCTGCCATCGAAGCAGGCGCAAGCCAGGTTCAGGTGACGATCAACGGACTCGGAGAACGTGCAGGAAACGCGGATCTTGCAGAGACCGTGATGATCCTGCACACGCTCTATGGTGCAAAGACAAACATCAAGACCGAGTACCTCTATGAAACGTCGCGCATAGTTGAACAGTACACCGGTGTCCGAATCCCTCAGTTGATGCCGATTGTCGGGGAGAATGCGTTTGCGCATGAATCCGGCATCCACACGCACGGTGTGCTCGTGCGTACCGACACGTTTGAGCCGGGAGTGATGACTCCGGAGATGGTCGGGCACAAGCGCAGGATCGTTCTTGGAAAACATGCGGGCAGGCACGCTGTAAAACTGGCGATAGAGGCGGCAGGATTCCAGACAACCAATGAACAGCTTGTAGAGATATTAAACCGGATCAAAGAACTCGGCGATAAAGGAAAACCGGTCACCGATGCAGATCTCTACGCCATAACTGAAACCATTCTTGGAGAGGTCTCTAAAAAGGAGCAGTTCATCGATTTGAAGGAGGTCTCGGTGATGACTGGAAACATCATCACGCCGACTGCGGCTGTGAAAGCGTGCGTTGGCGGAGTGATGAAGGTCGTTGCAAACACCGGCGTCGGTCCGGTGGATGCCGCACTCGGTGCGGTGCAGAATCTGCTCGGCGAAGGAACAAAGGTCCACCTGCAGGATTTCAAGCTCGAAGCGATCTCAGGAGGCTCTGACGCTCTTGCAGAGGTGACGATCGCTGTAGAGGATGCCAGTGGAAGGATCGTGAATGCACGCGCCGCAAGAGAGGATATCGTGATGGCATCTGTCGAGGCGCTCGTAAATGCGATCAACCGCCTGATCATGGTGCGGGGCAAGACGTAAGAGTCGCCCTGCTGTGGTCTATGCGAATGGGCAAGCGCAGTGGTTGATACATTCCTGCAAATAACTATTGACTATAA
>CBDUQO010000064.1:0-10269 GCA_965369365.1 uncultured Methanosarcinales archaeon | reverse complement strand
TTGCCAATAATACCAATGCCCGATCATTCGTAAGTAGCGTGCAGTTTTTCCTCTTCGCAAGCAGTAAAAGCTCCGCATCTGCCTGATGTACATACTCACTCCCCACAATAGACGATGCAGTGCCTATATCCTTTTCCGATAATTCAACCACCTCTACATGCTTAAAGTATTCTTTCAACATGCTTACCCCCACCTTCCCCTCTATGACCACTTCTCCCCTGACAGACTCCGTTGTAATAAGTGAACAATTCTTTAGAATATCCAGCCTTCCAATCTTTGATAGATGGATGAGGGGGCAAGAGTCTATAGCAATCACTTCATTTCCTCTAAATCTTTTTCCAGATCCCTCATTGAATATCCAACCTCAATCCCTTCTTTTTCCATTATATCTAATAATTCATAGATCGCCACCCCCATCATCTCTGCTGCTTTCCGGTATGTTATCTTATATGCCCTTAGAAGTTTTATCGCTTTTTCCTTTTTTATCTCGTTTATACCGATAAAAAGCAGCTTTCTCGTTGCCTCTGCCCTATCTATCTTTTCACTTGCCTCTAGCTCCGTTATCCCTTCAAACATCTCATCCGGAACTCTTGTTGTTATAACCCGCATATTGACCAGTTGATTACAATGGTATATAAATGTAAACTTTCAGATACGATTTGCCCCTAACAATATTTGATATGATCAAAAACCGCTTTTAACCGCTTATCGCTTTCTTCCTTTGTTCCACTCACCTTTATTTTTATTTCTCCACAATAACTCCATGATATGGTGGTAAATCTACTTTTAACCCTTCTATGAATCCAAAATGTTTTTTTATTGCCCGTGACAAGTTTACCCTCTACCGAGATTGCAACGGCAGCTATAAGAGCATCTGGCAAACCTAATCCCATTTGAAGGGTATAACGTCTCAGGATTTGCACAGCTCTCCGGGAAGGTGAGGAGGATATGGGGAGCACAATAAAAATATTTCGTTTGATGAACTTGTCTATGTTTTCGAGTTCTTCTTTATTTCTGGCACCTTTAAAGAGCTCCATTAGCGTTATATCGGTTGTTGCCCGTCTGTTTACTGAAATTCCTTCTATGTAATCTTTAGCTGCTTCTACACCTTGAAAATAATCGATAAAAACATCCGTATCTATAATTATTATCTCCATCTATCCTACTCTTTCCTTCTTAATCCCTCTACCCATTTAGATGAATTGCCCATTTCCGATATGTCTTTCCACATTCCGAATCCAACAATCTCAAGTTCCTCTTCCATTCCCGCTAATTTCTGTATATATGCCTCTACACTTCTCCGTACAATCTCCTTCTCAGGTATAGATAGCCTTTTCGAGACTATTTTAAGTTTTTGAACGTCTTCTTCCGGTAGTAATTCCGAAATCCCTTCCATTATGTTTCACCACCTATGTGCTATAAAGTTCGTTCCACATATACTTAGATCTACACACCACCCCCATACCCCCTAACGACCCCAATTGACTTCTTCCCTCTCGACGATCGAACTGCCCAAAAGGCATGAATGTCAGCAAACCACGAGAATGTTACTCACATCCCTCTCGTGAACCACCCAATCGTCTCCGAAAGTCCCTCCTCCATCCCGTACCGCGGCACGTACCTGAAACCAGCGCTTGCCCGTGAGATATCCCCGAGCGAATCCCGCACGTCCCCGGCTCTCGGCTTCTCATGCACACACTCCACGTGTTCCCCGACGATCTCCATAATCATCCCCGCGAGATCATTGACACTGATCCGCTGCCCTGTCGCCACATTAAACACACCAACCGCATCCGTCTCCATCGCAAGCATGTTTGCGCAAACAACATCGCGCACAAACGTGAAATCCCGGGTCTGCTCCCCGTCCCCGTATATGACCGGGGCATTCATGACGAACTTCGGGTGATGGCGGCGCAGATGGGTGTGTGGTTGCCGCGGTGGTTGTATACCAGTTCACCGGGATTTATAAACCGCAGTGTTGATGTGGTTGTTCTACTAGACCGTACCTGTAGAAGACAGTACCTGCGGATTGGCAGGACATCCTTATAACTTATGAGTTACTAACAAATAAGTTAGTGATTTTATGCATTTCACATTACAGCCGGTAAATGGCGCGGGATTCATAAACAGGACAGAACTGCTGGAAGAGATGGTTGCTGAGTTAAGAGATGCCGAATCAACTATCGGTTATGCTCTTTATGGAAAAAGAAGGATTGGAAAGACATCAGTACTGAAAGAGGTTCAGAAACGACTTGAAAACGAAGATAGGATCGTAACGGTTTATCTTTCTGTCTGGGATTTGATCGAAGGAAGGGTGGGCGAATTCTGCCAGAAACTGAGTATGGACATCATCGATGCATACCGACCCCACACTGGACTGAAATATAAGACAAAAGAGTTAATCCGGACGCCGCTCGCTGTGCTGAGAAAATTCCTTGATAAGGCAGAGTTAAGAATCATTTATGATGAAATAGAATTCTTCCTGACGCTTGAAAAGGAGATTAACAGGAATTTACTCGTTGAGCACGCATTCAATCTCGCTGAGAAATTTGCGGAGGAGACTGATACAAAATGCATCCTCTTGCTCGATGAATTTCCTTCGATCATTGAACTGAAGAGCGACAACGCCATGATTGGCGAGCAGATCTTCCGAAAGATCAGGACATTGTTTGAGGGCTGGGAGCGGACAACCCTCTGCATCTCCGGTTCAATCCGGAGCACGATGAATCTTGCAGTCCTGTCTTCCACATCTCCATTCTATAGACAGCTGGTTATAAAAGAGATTGTTCCATTAAATAAGGAAGCTGTTAAAGAACTATTATTGGGGAATCTTGAGATAACAGATGCAGGAATCGAACAAATCTATAAGTTCTCTGGTGGAATTCCATTCTACGTACAGTTCATCGGAAGAATGCTAGAAAACAAGGGGACGGTGACAACAGAGGATATCGAAGATGTAGAGGATGGATTTTTGAGAGAAGAGGGGAATTTGCTCTTCGGAGGAGAATTTAATGATCTGAGTTCGAAGGAGCGTTTAATCATCTTGCATATAGCGAAAGGGTGCCACACGCCGAGAGAGATAGTAACAATCGTAAAGGATAAAGTCTCCAACGTCAGCAGATTTTTAGCGTATCTGGAAGATAAGGGTTACATTTCAAGGAAAGAGAAGGGTTATTACGTGCTCGAAGATCCGGTCTTTGGGAAGTGGCTGGGGATGAGATGAATAATCGGATGGGGTCAATGGTAATCTTACTGAACCCACCCGATTGTCTCCTTAACCCCATCCGCCATCCCGCACCGGCACGTACCCAGATCCCGCGTATGGCTTTTGCGATATCCCCGAGCGAATCCCGCACGTCTCCTGCTCTTAACTTCTCGTACACACAAGTCCACGCGATTTTCCGATGACCCCCATAATCATCCCGGCAAGATCGTTGACACTGATCCGCATCCCTGCCGCCACATTAAACACACCCGTCGCATCCGACTCAATCGCATGCACGTTCGCCCGCACCCGCGTCGCGCACAAACGTGAAGTCCCGGGTCTGCCCCCCGTCCACGTATATGGTCGGCGCCTCGCCCTCCATGATCCGGTTCACGAATTTCAGTATCACCGCCGCATAATCAGATGCTGGATCCTGCCTTGGACCATAGATATTGAAATACCTGAGAGCAACCGTCTTCAAGCCGTAGATCTTGTTAAAACCCTGCAATAATATTCGCCCGCAAGTTTCGCCATGGCATATGGGGACGTTGGATCCGGTTTTACCCTCCCTCCTCGGAAGTTCCGGCATATCGCCATAAGCAGATGACGATGGTGCATACATCACCTTCGCAACACCATCACCCCTCGCAGCAACAAGCACATTTAGTGTCCTGCATACATTCACCTCGTTTGCCAGAACCGGATCCTCCACACTCATCCGGACGCTCGGAAGCGCTGCCCGTTGAAAGACGTAGTCACCCTCTAAAATTCTCCTTAAGCATATCCGGATATGTGATGCTGCCCCGCACAAGTTCCACATCGAAATTATCAATGTTCTCTGCCATTCCTGTGGAGAGATCATCGATTATAACCACTTCATGCTTCTTCGAGATTTTCTTTGCGAGATTTGAACCTATAAACCCCGCCCCATCTGCTATCACTAGATTCATATCATTCCACATTCAATAGCGAGTCGCGTAACAATTCCAATGATCAACGCGAATGTTATGCTCAAAAGCGTACCGATCAAATAATACTTCAGCCATGTTTCGATCCTCAAGCTCGTTAAATCTCGCGATAGATTTGGCTGCAAAGACGATAGTTATCGCTGTATACTGATCAACCAGCACGAAAGTCAATACCATCACTCGTTCGATGATCCCTATCGCCATACCCGCGCTTCTCAAGCCACCACCCCCACTAGCCACCCCATATCTCCTTAGAATCGCTCTAACGACATAAGCACCAACAACACTTACACAGTGATGTACGCAGAAACGATCGCACCAACATCGATAACCCAGTTCATTCCAATCCCTGTGTTTTGTCAACCATATTCAGTTCAATCTTAAATTTGAACCATATTCAGTTCAACACCTCTTTCAGCGCATCCTCCACAGACTTCAGTAGATGGTACTTTCCAGTTCGAAGTGTCTTGTAGATGCTCCGTTCACCCACATCAAGACTCTCACTTGCTGATTTAACAGCTTCTCTACCCCCACCATGTTCCCTATAATACAGCACGATCCCCTTCTGTCTTTTACTCCAGTTCCAGATCGTATCTGCCATTAGATTCCAGGATGCTGTAATGATCTCATCAATCTCCCTGCCACTCTTGGATGCAACCCAGTTCTTTTTCTTCTTCACATCACTCAGTGCACCGGATGACCTGTGAAAAGCCTCACCATCCATCTCAGCAACGTTTTCACTCAGACTGGTGTATACCCCCTCTGTACCAATACCAACATGGAATGGATACCCTACATCTCAAAAAGCGTATAATAAACATCAAAAATACTCTCCACCGAAGAAAGCATTCCCTGAAAACCGTCGCCACCCACAACTATGAATTTTGCGGCAATCACCTCCATCAAATCTCTCATTCACCACATTCAAAGCACTCTTTAACTGTTCCTGAACGTTTGCCTGCTCACTCAACTTTCTTGAAGATTTTAGATCTCCAGCCAAAACAACACACATATTTCGCGAGGTTAAAACCATCTCAACGCCCCTGTTACCCCGTCATTTCCCGTGAAACGTGTTTACTCGCTATAACTACATTCATCACTGATTCACCAGTTCCTCATACCACCGGGCAAACCTTCTGACCCCTTCCTCAATTCCAACTCTCGGTTTCCATCCGAGTTTACCAATTTTATCAGCATCCGCCAGCGTATCTTTAACATCCCCTCTCTGTTTCTCGATGTATCTGACAACAGCTCGCCCCCCTGTGACATTCTCCATGACCTTGATCAATTTATTGACGCTGATCCTTGTGCCACCGCCGACATTGAAGACCTCACCTTGCGAGCCGCTCATCGCTGCAAGCATGTTAGCCTCGACTACATCATCCACAAACGTGAAATCCCGTGTCTGCTCACCATCTCCATAGACCGTTATCTCGGCTCCATCGAGGATCGCCCTGATAAAGATGTGTATCGCCATATCCGGTCGCTGTCTCGGACCGTATACCGTGAAGTACCGGAGCGAGGCAGTTGGCACGCCATAGTTGGTATAATAAAGATAACACAGGTTTTCTGCTGCCAGTTTTGTAACACCGTAGGGCGAGACTGGCTTTAGCATACGAGTCTCCTTCATCGGTAGTTCGCAGTCCCCGTAGACCGATGATGACGAGGCATAAACGAATTTCTTTATCTCGCAATCCTTGTAGTATTCCAACAACCGTTGAGTCGCCAGAATATTGTCCCTTGTGTATACCTCAAAGTCCCCGCCCCAGCTCTTCCGCACCCCTGCCTGTGCTGCCTGGTGGAAGACATAATCCACCGCAGGGAACACATCTATTGATGCTATATCCTGTTCTATCAGGTTAAATCTCTCATTTTCCAGAGCTTTTTTGATATTTTTATCCTTATACGTCCTCGAATAGTAATCAGTGAAGCAATCGATCCCGATTACATCAAAACCGTCTCTCAGCAATCGTTCTGTCAAATGGGATCCTATAAATCCCGCGCATCCGGTCACCAGTGCTTTCATTTCATCACCTGTAGATAATCCCCGATCGCATCTCTTAAATCTTCTCTTTCCAGCGCAAAATCGATGATCGCCCTAATATAATCCGCCTTATCCCCTGCATCGTATCGTTTTCCTCTGAATGCGTAAGCGCAAACACCTTCGGCATCAATAAGCATCTTTATGGCATCAGTCAGCTGTATCTCACCCCCAACCCCTGGTTCTACCGCCTTGATGCACGAGAATATCGCTGGCGTAAGAATGTATCGCCCGATTGCCCCCATCTTTGATGGTGCATCGCGCGCATTCGGTTTTTCGACAACATCCTCGACACGGTAGATCAACTCATCGATCTTGTTGCATTTTACGATCCCGTATTTGCTTACGTCATCTACCGCTTCCACTGCCAGCACAGAGCACTTATGCATCTCATAAACATCCATCAACTGTTTTATGCAGAGTTCTCCCCGGATAATGTCATCACCAAGCAACACTGCGAATGGTTCGTCGCCAACATGCCTTTCCGCCCTTAGAACCGCATCTCCAAGACCCCGTGGCTTTTTCTGCCGTATGTAATGGATGTCCACCATCGAAGAGACGTCTCGCACCTCTTGCAACAGCTTATCCTTCCCATTTTTAAGGAGGTGGCTTTCAAGTTCCGGAGATGTGTCAAAATAGTCTTCCACAGCCCGTTTGCCCCTGCCTGTAATAATCAGTATATCCTCAATTCCGGAAGCAACCGCCTCTTCCACAACGAAATGGATGATCGGTTTATCGATGATCGGGAGCATTTCCTTTGGCATCGACTTCGTAACAGGAAGGAACCTCGTCCCAAGACCCGCCGCAGGGATTACCGCCTTTTTAATCATTTATTTACCTCGTACTCTCGGTTTCTACCAGCATATACCATCGTAAACCCCTCGGTCGAGCGAGACCATTCGCCTGCCATCGATGACAACGACATCCCGCATAGCATCGAACTCCTGATCCAGCGATTCGAACTCAGCCCACTCGGTCATGATCATGCAGGCATCAGCCCCATCGAGTGCGTCTCTGGCGCTATCGCAGTACAAAATGTCTGGAAACACTTCCCGCATATTCTCAGAAGCGAGCGGATCGTAAGCAGCAACCGTTGCACCCCGATTCAGGAGTTCTTTGATGACTGGTATCGATCGTGACTCGCGTATGTCATCAGTTTCGTTCTTGAACGCGAGTCCCAGAACTGCGATTCGCCTGTTGCGGATGTCTCCGATCCGGTTTGCGAGCAGTTCGACCATGCGCATCGGCTGTTCCTCGTTTATCCGGATAACCGCATTTAACAGCAGCGGATTATATCCAAGCTCGCCCGCCCTTCCGATCAGCGCCTTCACATCCTTCGGAAAGCACGATCCGCCAAAACCTGCGCCAGCATTCAGGAACTGCCCCTCGATCCTGGAATCCTTCCCGATTGCGGACATGACCTCGTAGACGTCGATCCCGAGTTTCTTGCAAATGTTCCCGATCTCGTTTGCAAATGATATCTTCGTGGCAAGAAATGAGTTGTTTGCGTACTTGATCATCTCTGCCGTTTTTGTGTCTGTTCGTGTGATCTCGCATGAGATCTTCTCATAGAGCCCGGCTACCGTGTCCGCGGCGCGTATATCCCCACCGATAACAATCTTATCGGGATTCATGAAGTCATACACCGCTTTTCCTTCCCGTAGGAACTCAGGATTCATCGCAATCCCGACAATCCCTGTATCAACGTTACCCCCGGTCGCCCTGATAAGCGGCGCAACCACCTCGTCGGTCGTTCCTGGGACCACCGTGCTCTTGACCACCACGACGTGGTATGCATCTGTATCCCTTTCTGCAAGTGCCTTTCCGATGCTCTTTGATGCGGAGCGGACGATCGAGAGATCAATACGCCCGTCATCTCCGGACGGCGTCCCGACACAGATGAATGTTACCTCTGAGTTTGGAATCGCATCGTTGTAATCGTCTGTTGCCCGCAATCGTTTCCCCACGTATGCCTTCAGAAGCGCAGGAAGCCCGGGTTCGTGAATCGGCGGAATTCCGGCGTTTATCCGGTCAACCTTCGCCGCATCGACATCCACGCAGACCACGTTGTGACCGAGTTCTGCAAAACATGTGCCGGTCACTGTTCCAACATATCCCGTCCCGATGATCGCGACATTCATAGGATATTACTATAGTCCTGACTCTTAATATCTCTTTGTTCATGTATTTGCAGACAACCCGCCTCCTTGCGCCGGATCGCCCGAAAGAGTTATTCAAGGTGGCCGCGGTGGCGGGCGCTGTCAGATATGGCGTCGTGCCGCTGAAACTTGACCAGGCATTCATGATGAACTTTGGGCTATGGCTGCGCAGATGGGTGTGCGGTTGCCGCGGTGGTTGTAGGTGCGGATTTGTTCTTGTGTATGTGTTCAGCCAACCACACGATTGCTAGGTCTGCGAAGCAGCGGCGCAGCCATTTTCACAAGATTTCCGTGTTGATCTCGTGGTTTTTCCGCCTCAGCTGAACACACACGTGGATACTATCTGGCAGAGTGACTACTCACCCCCGACCACAAAATTTATTATTAATAGGATTATATTTTCTATCACAAGCATTGCAAATAAAATATTTTGTTTGATAGATGGAGAACGCGATGCACACACCCAACCGTGATAAAGTCCATGCTGCTTACCGGCAAGGGGAATAAGCAATCGTCCAACTAATTGATCAGCTTATTCAGGAATTGCAAGCCCCGTCCAGAGACGGATTCAAGAAGCTCCGCACCAGAAGCCATGACATGAGGTTGCCGGGCAACAGAAGGAACGACGGGCAGGGGGGCATGTTGGTATCGCGATTTTCATGTAGCTTCCCCTCCCGAATGGTTCTCACGGCTTCCAGATGTTGAGCCACTCTATTCGCTCAAAATCTCTGTCGTTTGTTGCAATGTTCGTAATTCCGTGCTTTTTCATCACAGACACGTGCATGGCATCGGTAGCCATTAGGTTATATATTCTTGAAAGCTCTACAAAGTCTGGGAATAATGAAAATTTATCCTCCAGAATGATTATATTAGAATTATTTATAATATCCATCTCTCCCCATACAACCACAAGATTTGAAATTACTTCCGGATTTCTTTTTATGTACCTAACGGTTTCTTTTGCAGCTTTTTTAAACTCCTTTGCAACCTCTGCAATCATCAATTTATGAAACACTTCGTTTAATACAAAATCTGAAACACACCCGGTCATCCCCCCTTCATCAATTTTGATGAAAAACTCCCTGCACTCGTTTCCAAATACCGGATGTTTGAATGCCGAATAAAGAAATATATTTGCATCTATATATACTTTCATCCCCGATGATAACTCGCCGAGCTTCAATCCCACATCTCCATCTCGATGATTTCATCTGCGACATCGGTCCCAATCTCTACTTTTCCATGGAAATCTCTCATAGAAGCTTTTTTGAGATCGATCACAACAACTTCGCCTTCTCTCAAGTCCAACTCCATGAGTGGCTTCAAAACCGCACCCTGGTATATCGCTTTCATTCGCATGACTATCACCAAGATTAAATCAGTCTTCGGGCTTAAAAATCTTCGCTCAAAACTCTGCCCCCGCCCCAACCACAAACCGCCCCCCCATCAGGAGAGGGCTGCCTCCACACATCCACGATCACGGCAAACAAGACCGTGAAGACAGACAGTACAACAAGTATCGGCACCAGCCTGATCCCAAACGGCGTGTAGTTGAGTGCCCGCCCCGGGAGCGGCACAACAGCGATACTAAGCCCTGAAGCTTGGGCGCAATTCGTCCGGGTTCCGTCTGGAATCATCCTTTCCCGGAAACAGTGCAGCAGCGAGCGAATATCCTGGTCGCATAAACGATGATGGGGGTGTTCATCGGCATCTACCGTCTGGCAGTGCCGCTCTCAAGCATCTGGCTCACACTGGTCCCGGTGGCGGTTGGCGCTGCCATATATGGCGTCGTGCTGCTGAAACTTGACCGGAGCCTCCATGACGAACTCCGGGCGATGGCGGCGCAGATGGGTGTGCGGTTGCCGCGGTGGTTGTAGGTGCGGATTCGTTCTTGCA
>CBDUQO010000063.1:0-10334 GCA_965369365.1 uncultured Methanosarcinales archaeon | reverse complement strand
GTTCCCGTGCTTCCAGACCGTGGAACATGTTTGGTACAACTGATCTACTCTAAAACACCATTGGTCATCGAAAAAGACCTGTCATGGATGATCGGGCGTATTCGATGTGAAGGAAGAGAGGATGTGCAGAGAGTGTGGGCAGAATTGATTGAAAGGGTCTTCGATCGGCAGGATCCTGATCAGTTCGATACCATCTTCACAGCCAGTAAGAAGAGTCCAGTACTCGCCAAAGAATTTGCATGGCTCCTCGAACCAGTTGAGCTAAACTCGCCCAAAGCACAGGAAATGAAGGCGCATCACTTGAAGATGCAAGAATGGACGAATAGAGCTAATTCCCGCCATATTTTAGATCCACCGCCTGCAAAACGGATCACCTTACGTTTGGATGAATGCGAGTCTGGGAACTTATCGGCATGGTGGCATCTAAACAGGGAGATGACACTTGAGCCAGACAGCACCATATAGGGGGATGAACTTGAGTCAGACCTTACAGTTCTTCCCGGGTGGAAGGCGGCTGATGCCGCAACTAAAGCAAGAATTGTGGAGACTGCAAAGCGGTATGTGATAGAGCAGGACCCAAAGACGCCGGAGTGGCTCGGCACGAATACCATACACCACCATGCGTTTGCCGGCTACAGGGCATTGCGGCTGCTGTTGCAAGAAGCCCCCGATTTCATCATTACCCTTACTACCAATGTCTGGAAGAGGTGGGCACCAATCATTCTTGCTTACCCCACATCGGGTGGTATTGGGGATGAAACCCCGCATCATGAGCTGGTGAAGTTAGCGTACGAGCATGCCCCCGATGATATTATTCGCGCCCTGCTGGTTATGATTGATAAGCAGAATGAGGAACATGACCACATCTTCATCACCAGTAAGGTTGAATACTGTTGGGATGACCGTCTGGCAGATGCTCTGTTAAGTAAGGCAAAGGACGAGAAGTTGAAGCCTGTTTGTATGGGCTCTCTGCTCGTTGATCTTCTCGATCATAATGTTGACGAAGCTAAGGTGTTTGCAAAGTCGCTCGTTCCTTTACCACTCCCTTCCAGTGAAGATGCACGAAATAGGGCAATTGCCGCAGCCCGCGCGCTCATGTTCCATGCCAAAGACGCTGGTTGGTCAGTCGTTGGTCCAGCGATTCGAGAAGACACTGAGTTCGGTCGAGAAGTGATTTCAGCAGTAACATATAACGCAGCGAGCATTGAGAAGCGGCTTACAGAGGACCAATTAGCAGAGCTATATGTTTGGCTTGTACGCCAGTACCCCCACGCTAAAGACCCCAAACATGATGGTGCCTGCATCGTGGAGCCGAGGGATCGTGTCACCAACTGGAGAAACTCCATCTTATCGTATCTCAAAGAACGCGAGACTCATCAGGCATGTGATGCTATTCAGCGGATTTCTCACGAATTGCCAGAACTGGATTGGCTTAAGTGGACGCTGTGGGAAGCCCAGAACAATACCCGTCGTTGCACATGGGTGCCACCTCAGCCGGCAGATATTCTGAAGATGGCGGGCGATTCACAGAAATGTCTGGTTAATAGCGGCGATCAACTTCTTGGCGTGTTAATTGAATCGTTGAAGCGGTTGGAAGAGGAGCTGCAAGGCGAGACGCCTGCTGCAAGAGATATCTGGGACCGCGTTGATAAAAAGAGGTACCGGCCAATCGATGAAAATGGCTTCTCAGATTACTTGAAGAGACACCTTGAGGGGGATCTCAAGCAGAGAGGTATCATCGCCAATCGTGAGGTTGAAATTCGCCGTGGTGAAGGATCGGGTAAAGGTGAGCGTACCGATATCCACATAGATGCGGTTATGCGAGGTTCAAACGGGAAAAATCACGACTCGGTGTCTGTTATCATTGAGGTGAAAGGGTGTTGGCACAAGGAGCTGGATACTGCAATGAAAACACAGCTTGTTGACCGTTATTTGAAGGATAACCCCTGCCAGCATGGCATGTACCTTGTCGGCTGGTTCAATTGCGACCAATGGGATTACAAGGACTACAGAAAGAAAGGAGGTCCCCAATGCAGCATTGACGAAACACGAGATCGATTCGACATCCAAGCTGCTGAGCTCTCGCAGCAAGGCAAGTTGATCAAGGCGTTTGTCATGAACACGGCACTTCGCTAATTGGTTCTTGCGAATGGTATGACGAGGGACGCCGAGTTGTGGCACAGTCGCATCCACTTATATTAGGCACAGGCTCGGACGATCGCGGTCTGAACCGTTGAGGTGATGGATTTTCAACCAACCGCAAACGCTACGACAACAAAGACCTAAGCGATTTAGGAAATGGTCTTAAAACTCAACTTTGAAAACCCAAAAAAACAGCCGACGCAATTCGATTATCCTCAGATCCCAAAATACCAAAGACTGTGTCCAACCAAAAAACGCTATCAGCTGACCCATCAAAATATACCCAATCTCGCACTTATTCCACGTTGTAGGGGTAAGGTTCCAGCTTCATAACATACCACAACACCCCGATTTTTGAGATTCTGAATATCCTCACCAACTCGACACTCACTTATATCACCGGACGATTCACGTAAAGTCGTTTCTCCCTGAACATCTCATGCCCGTGGTAACCAACACTTAAACCTGACTAATGCCTATTATCCTAAAGTGGTTGATCGCATATAATGATTCATGGGTTATCGAACCGGAGTCATGAACTCATGAGAGAGGAGGGGAAAAAGGTGAATAGAGGATTGGTTCATAACAATATTGGGTACATACACGAGAAACAATCACAGCCAGAGTCGATATCAAAGAGGTATGATGAACCATGCTAAGAAAACACCACACACAACTAACCGAAACTGAACTTGCCACCCTGCTGAATCGGGAAACCGAGATCGAAAAAGTGAAACCAGCTGTTTCAGCGATTCTGCAGGACGTAAAAACCGGAGGCGACGCAGCTCTCATCGAATACACCGAGCGATTTGACAGCATCCGGCTCTCTGCAATCGAGGTAACAGATGACGCCATATCTGAGGTATTTGACAGAATTGACCCTGAGATTCTCTGGCATCTTGAGACCGCAGCCGATAACATCCGGCGGTTTCACGAATCCCAGATTGAACCCGATCTCTGGCTAAGCGAGATTGCGCCTGGGATCAGCCTTGGGCAGAAGACGACGCCTCTTGACTGCATCGGCGCTTATGTTCCGGGCGGGCAGGCGTCATATCCATCGACCGCGCTGATGACGATCATACCGGCAAAGGTCGCATCTGTGCCCGAGGCAGTGATCTGCACCCCGCCGATGCCGGGCGGTGACGGGAGCGTGCATCCGCTGACACTTGCTGCCGCATCGATTGCGGGCGCCGACCGGATATTCTGCATCGGGGGCGCACAGGCGATCGCTGCGATGGCTTACGGCACAGAGACCGTGCCCGCGGTCGACAGGATCGTTGGACCCGGGAACGTGTACGTGACCGCGGCAAAGATGATGGTCCCGACCCGGATCGATTTTCCAGCAGGACCCTCCGAGATCTTGATCATCGCAGACGAGAGCGCACGTCCCGAGTTCATTGCAGCGGACATGATAGCACAGGCAGAACACGATCCAAACGCTGTATCTGTTCTTGCAACGACATCGCAGGCGATCGCGGACCATGTGTTCGAACTGGTCAGGTCCGGGGAAGCAGATGCTCTCCGGTCAGAAATCATCAAAAAGTCGCTCGAACACAGTGCGATCCTGGTCTTCGACTCGATAGGTGAGTGTATCGAGTTTTCAAACACGTTCGCGCCGGAACACCTCGAGATCGTGGTGAAAGACTCGCTTGGTGCGATAAACGGCATCTGCAACGCGGGTTCGATCTTTGTGGGCGATTACGCCCCGGTTTCGGCTGGCGATTATGCATCCGGCACGAACCACGTACTGCCCACAGCCGGGCATGCAAGGGCATACTCGGGTCTGAATGTTGGTTACTTCATAAAGAAATCGAGCATTCAGATCATCGAAAAAGAAGGACTCTCACAGATTGGAGATACGATTGTGGCGATAGCAGAGGAAGAGGGGCTTAACGCGCACGCAGATGCGGTCCGGGTGCGGCTTTCAGGCGGGGATTAGGGTGAAATGGTGCGGGTGTGGTGCCTCATCGATATGGATCTAATGGCGCCCGCACCCGCGCACCCATGTTCAGTGGTATCCGGTCTAATAATGTGAAGCCTCTTTTCCGGCAAGCTCGCGCCGCTTCTTCTCGACGTAGCCATACACCGATGAGTGCGGAGCACCATCGAGCAGCATCTCGATTGCGGTCTTTGCAACGTGCGTCTGCTCAGGATACCCGATGATCGCTACGGTCTTCCCGTAGACCGAGACGCTGACCTGTGTCGCAGATTCGATCAGTTCCCGCGTTCTGCCGCTTGTCCCGATGATCCTGCCTTTGATGCGTGTAAGCTCTTTTGGCGTGTTTGCCGATATGTCGATCACTTCTAACCCCATGAAATCATCATTGAACAGGGCGATCGCCCGTTCCGGGCTAAAACCCCGTCCAATCGCTTTGACGACATCCGCCGCCTGCATCGCACCCACCGGGTTCTCAGAGGCTAAAACCTCAACAGTACCCGATTTGCTGTCGATGTTCAGTTTTGCAGCCGAACGCTCCTCGATCAGTTGTTTTACGATGCCTTTCGGACCGATCACCGATCCGATCCGATCCTGCGGGATTTTGACGTACATCAGCCGTCTAACCGCCTAACTTCGCATTGAGTTCGCCGAGTGTGGTGTATTTGATAGTTCCAAGTCTCATGACGCTCGCTTCTGGAATTGTATCGGTCTTAAGCCCTGCAAATTCGGCAGGGGTGCCCATGTACACGCGAAGCCTTGCCATCGCATCGCGCCCGCGCATACGTTTGTATGGGAGCATGCCGCGAACCGTCCGTTTTAAGATACGGTCGGGGCGGGTCGGGAAGTACGGACCATGTTCTGTCGAGCCCTTATCCATCTGTTCCTTATATTCTCGAAATGTGGAGGTTTTGTTGCCTGAGACTGTGACACGCTCGGCGTTGATGATCGCTATAGTCGCTCCGTGGAGCAGCCTGGATGCAACAACACTTGCAAGCCGCCCGAGAATTAATCCGTCTGCATCGATAATTGTCTTGTCAGTCATAAAATCACCAAATTCACCTGATAATCCGCATATTCGATCCTGCGGGATTTTTCGCCAGTAATTCTTCGATCGTGAGGCATTCGCCACCGACATCCGTAATCTTTGCCCGTGCGCCCTCGCTGAAGTTAAACGCCCCCACCACAATTGGGTAGCTGACAGTACCTGCGCCGAGTACCTTTCCGGGCACAAGGATTGTCTCATTCTCTGCGACGTGCCGGTTGATGTGGCTGAGATTCACCGTCGCATAACTTCTTCTTGATCGTTCCAGACGCCTTGCGATATCTTTCCAGATTAAAGCGCCGTTTTCTCGTGATTTAACTCGTAGATCCGCTATTAGCGTTGCAATCCTGGGATCTGTCTTCTTATATTGTATTTTGCTCATGTTTCCTCCAAGACTCACACAGATCGGTCTGTGTTCGAACCGGTTTTCAGGGTTCATCCGCCATTGGAATGCGGGAATGTAAACATCAGTATCCGCTGTAGTAAAGGTTTCCGCTTTGTGGGTGGTTGGGTGGTGGGTGCCCGCGTTATGCAAGTGTTCACGTCGCATCTTGTCTGGTGACGTGGCAGAATGGACACGGTCTAATAATAGCTAAGAATCCGCAACCTCAAACCACCGGATCATCTGCCTGACACCATCCTCAAACCCGACCTTCGGCTCAAATCCAAGCTCCCGGATCCTGGTGATATTGGCATAAAGCGTATTCACGTCGCCAGCCCAGGTCTTGCCGCCGTAACGTATCTCAGCATCAGGCGATATGATCGAGACCATTAGCTCTGCAAGCTGCTTGATCGATGTCGGGCTGCCGCCTGCTGCATTGTACACCCCGCTGCCATGTTCTGCCACCAGCACAAAAGCGTCAGCCATGTCAGAGACGTAGCAATAGTCCCTGATCTGCTCGCCGGTGCCAAGAACCTCGAGAAGCGCAGGATTGACACCCAGTTTCCGTATAAAGTCGTACATCACGTATCGCGGCTGACGTGGTCCATAAGTGTTGAAGATCCGTATCGCTGCAAAGTCAAGCCCGTACGTTTCATTAAATGCGATCCCGCACCGCTCGCCTGCAAGTTTTGATGCGCCGTAAGGCGAGATCGGGTGCAACGGGTGATCTTCGTCGATCGGCGTCCGAACCGGCTCGCCATATACGGCTGCCGTTGATGCATACACGATCTTTTCCACATCCGAAACCCGGCACGCCTCAATTACGTTGAACGTGCCGAGTGCGTTTGTTTCAAAGTCATATCTCGGATCTTCTGTCGAATGCGGCACCGATGCATTCGCGCCGATATGGAATACCACATCGATATCCGAATCATTGATTGTTTTTTGGATCAGACCCGCGTCACTGAGATCGCCTTTCACAAATGAGGCGTTTTTCGGCAGGTTCGTTTCTTTTCCAGTACTTAAGTTGTCCAGTGCCGTTACCACGCACTCGCCCGCGAGTCTGTCGACTATATGGCTTCCTATGAAACCAGCCCCGCCAGTCACCAGAACGTTCTTTCCTTTGATCATGGTATCTAAATCAGAAATTGGTTGTTACGCATCATATATCTTTACATCGATCACCACATGCAAAACCCCGGGCGCATACTTCTTGACGGTGCGCCGCCCGATTATGTCCACGCTGCGCCCGCACGCCTGCGCTGCGTCTTTGATGCGCCGAATCGGTCGCTGGTATGTTAGCGCTTCAGGCGTACCCTCGTGGTAATGCATTATGCCACCGGATCTCGCCGCACAAATCCCTGACATGAGTTGTTCGTGCGTAACATCAAGATAACCCATAATTACCCGATCCACGACGTTTTCCGGGGCTTTGATTGCGCAATCGCCATGCACCGGAAGAACGACCCCCTCTACTTTGTTGATCCTGACATTCTCCACGAGATATTGATGTGCAGTCTGATTCAGTTCGATTGCAATAACCTTTTTCGGGCGTGAGTGGACCGCAATCTGGATCGAAAAATAGCCGATGCCAGCAAACATGTCAAGGACAACCTCATCATCACATAATTTACTCATCCGCGTCCTTTCTACGAGATTCCCCTGTGAAAACATGATTTTGCATGGATCGAGCCTGAAGTAACACCCATTCTCCTTGTGGGTGGTTTCTGTTCCTGACATGCCTGCGATCACCTCGCAGACCGGCTCACGGAAGCGTCCTGTAACGCCCCGGTTCCAGAGCACGGTGCTGCATCTTGGATACATCATAAGAAGTGCATCGCCGATCGCGTTTGCCCGGTGCCTCAGCGCGGCCGGGATGCTGACAAGGATCACGGTGCCAAGAATCTGCCAGCCACGCGGGAGCAGTTTCGTCTCTTCGGGGGGCAGGCGGAGAATGTCACGCAGGCTTGTGGAGGTCATGGTTTTGTGGTTTGGCTGGGTTGCCGGACGTTGATTGGATATAATCGAATTTTTCTAACGCATTCTGCCCATCGTTTTTAGATCTGGCGCACAAAGCACATAATACTCATGGCATACTATACGATTGGTGAAGTAAAGCCATTCACGCAGTTATGTATGATTCCAGTCCGGTTTGTATCTGTATTTGCCTGATTTTTCCGGTTCGTGCTTGAAGTGGAAATATATTATCCAGATTTTCAGTAAAAATGTAATCGTTACGGCATTTTTGCATGTTATCACTATCTCTTATTCGAGAGAGCCTATCTTTGATAAACGATGTGTTGCCTGGATCGAGTTCTATTCCAAGAGAGTTTCGTTGCAATTGCTTTGCGGCAACAAGTGTCGTTCCGGTGCCAGCGAAGGGATCAAAAACCATATCACCGACATTTGAAGAGGAGAGGATTATTCTGGCGAGTAGTTTGATGGGCGACTGCTGTTTATGCATGCGTTCCCCATTTTCAAATCTGAGCGGCTCATCCCCGGCAAAATAACCGGAGGTTAACTCTCTGATGTCAGCCCACACATCGGTTACATACATGCCGTTCGGGCGGCGATGCTTCTCAGTTGTAAGTAGAGGCGGGTCAATCCGTAATTTATTGAAAACCCGCGGCGTTTTGCCTTTTGTGGCAAATGCTATTATCTGGTGGTGTTTTCCAAACCGTTTTGTAGAAGGGATCGCAGACGTTTTCTTCTTCCAGAAGACCAGATTTTGGAATGTCCAGCCGGTCTGCCGCAGAGTTTGCAATACAAATTCCGCATTCTTCTCTCGCTGCATAAAATAAATGGCGCCACCCTCTGAAGTGTGCTTAAAAATCAAATTGCAGATCCGGTTCATCCATTCCCAGTATTCTGATTCGAGCATATCGTCATTATGCATAGAATATTCCTTATTCTGGTTAAATGGAGGATCCAGAAAGGTCAGGTCAAACCTTTCAGATATCGCCCTCTCGAGAAATTGTTCACAATCACCGGTAATTATCTCACATCTCATGTTATGTACCACTTTTCAAAATAGACGGTATTTTACTTTTGCATCCGTCGAACTGCCGGCAAACACTATTTACACAATAGAACAGATGCTTGTACAATCGCGACGATCCGAGAGAAGGACAGCGGACCCGGGAAACCGCCGCCACAGAAGAAGGTAAAAATATCAAATGGGTGAATAACGTGTTTCGTAAGACGCTATACTATGGATATGAACGCTTGC
This sequence comes from uncultured Methanosarcinales archaeon, assembly GCA_965369365.1. Taxonomy (GTDB): domain Archaea; phylum Halobacteriota; class Methanosarcinia; order Methanosarcinales; family Methanogasteraceae; genus Methanogaster_D. The sequence continues at coordinate 1,600 of CBDUQO010000063.1, read as the reverse complement.
TAACCGGCGAGGTGGGGAAACACGGTGTGCCGCGCCACGTTGCCGTGATCATGGACGGGAATCGCAGATATGCGGATCGTGTGCGGATCGTGCGATATTACGGGCATGTATATGGCGCCAGGACCACCGAACAATTCCTTGAGTGGTGCTGGGAACTCGGAATAAAGCAGACAACGATCTATGCATTCTCAACCGAGAACTTCTCACGCTCCGAAACCGAACGTGACAAAATATTTGAGATCATCGCCAAAAAACTCGATGAACTTGCGGACGATCCTCGTACTCACGAAAGACGCATGAAGGTTTCGGCAATTGGCGAGGTGCATCTACTGCCAACCCACCTTCAGGATGCGATAAGGCGTGTGGAAGATGTTACCTGCAACTACGATGGACTCTGCCTCAGCATCGCAGTCGCTTACGGCGGGCAGCGTGAGATTCTTGATGCGGTGCAGGATATGGCACGCAAGGTCAGGGCTGGTAAACTGCGGGCTGATGACATCGATGAAACGATCGTGTCACGTCATCTGTACACAAACAACGTCGCTGACTCGGATGTCGATCTGATCATACGAACCGGCGGAGACATCCGCACCTCGAACTTTCTCCCGTGGCAGGCAAACGGAAGCGAGTGCGCAGCCTATTTCTGCGCGCCGTTCTGGCCTGAGTTTCGGAAAATCGACTTTCTCCGGGCGATACGGGTCTATCAGACGCGAGAGCACGAACAAAAACAATCCGCACTGATCAGGACTGTCAATATGCTTGCAGCATGTGGATCTGCCGAGGTGGGTGATATTGTCAGCCATCTCAGGGGTGCTATCAGGCATCGCCATCAAAGTCAATCACGATAGTAGACCCAAAAGCACCCGTTTCAAAACTTCCAGGTTACCTATTTTCGCAAGATCCGCGTATATCCGGCGATACCCAACAACAAAGAGCGCAACTGTCGGAAGCTCCGGAATTGGGTCACCTGGAAATGGTTCACCCTCGATTGGATAGAGCCACCCCATTCCCTTGTCTTCGATGCTTGCTTCGAGGATTGTTGTGTTTTCCGTACCCCAATAATTGTATATCGCTACCACACTCTCAGACTGGTTGTTCACAAACTGCCACTGGTAACTCCCACCCAGGTTTCGGCGCTCCGTTTGCCACAATGTTGTTGAACGTGATCACGTCCCCACGCGCTTCCATTAGCCAGATAGAAGCTTTGCCGCGTGTTGTTCTGCACGCTGTTGTATTTGACTGTGTTGCGGCTCGAACTTTTTAGACCGATGCCGCAGTTGTTGTTCGAAACGTTGTTACAGAGATGGATTTGAGCTCTTAAGTTGGGGTTCAAGTGAGTTGTAGATAAAATCTGTGAAATCAGTATTCATCTGTGGATAAAAGCTTTTATCAGCCACAGATTTCACAAATGGACACAGATTAAATGTTATTTGCCCAAGAGCGAGATTCATCAAGGGATTTCATACGGTATTTGGACTTATCCGACCGCACCACCAATGAGTCTGTGATCCAAACACCACACAATGTGACAGCCCCGTTAGAAGCGGCTTTGGGACGAAATTCATGTACACCCCTCACGCCACTGCGGCACCACATCACC
>CBDUQO010000062.1:0-10349 GCA_965369365.1 uncultured Methanosarcinales archaeon | reverse complement strand
CACAGGCACAATTCATCTTGCGAGCTGCTTGTAACTCGAATTACCATAGAGCCGAAAACACCCATTTTCTTGTTCCTTCGGTGTGCCAATATTTATTAGCAACCCATGTTCGGGATTTATTCGGGTGTCTCCTTCGCCCATCTCCGGAGCATATTCAATATGATCTCACTAATTTATTGAATACGCCACTGGATACAACTGATCGATGATAATTCGACCAGCCGATGATGATGGGATTCGGAGAATACATCTCACATTCCGCACGTCGTTTCTCAAACATAACACTTTTTGCATTCATTTCCCCTCAGGCTCAAAAGATCCCGTAGCCCCCCCACCATGTTCACCAATCTCCTGCAGAAGCCCCACCGAAACCAGTGGATCCACGTCGTCTGATTCGAGTCTGATGAGCTCTTCTGTGCTGTTCAGCCTGAAGTGCTTGACACTTTTGACATATCTGCCAAGTTCATCCAGATGCTCCGCCATCCATGTGGATTTCTCGACCTTCCATTTCCAGTCGGGATCGTTAGTGCCTGCAAACGGGGTCTTTGATATGTCCGAGTCTTCGGGAAGCTTTCGCAGCCACCATGGACCCGGGCTGTAGTTCACCCCGCTTAAGTCATTGATCTCCTTCATGTCAATTGTGACAACGACCCCGTCTCCGGTCTCGGTCGTCTCGTTCCATCGGATGAATAGTCCGGCGACCATCGAGAACCCGATCCAAACGTTTGTGTTGTATTCGTTCACATCTTCTGATAGTATCAGATCTATCTGTTCATCCGTGAAGTTCATCTTGCGCAGCAGAGACTTCCCGGGAAACGGTCTGTCTGCCGGGAGCAGCGCTTCCTCGTGTGCCCATGTCAGGTCTCGTGTGAAGAGTTCCCATGAGTTAGTTCCAAGCAGCGTTATGACTGCATCATCCTTACATGCAAAAGACATAGGGAGCGCGATGTAACGCTCATGCTGGTTGCGGAGCGGGAGATCTTTTTCCACATGCTTGGATATTAAGTAGCCTGCGACCGTTCCCGGACATATTCGTGTGTGAAGCTCGGCGCATGATGCAAGGCAGGGCGGGACATCGTGCGCAAGCACGTTAGTTGTGGTTGCAACGCCTATCGCATTGATTGTGCTGATGTCGCTGGCGATACGGTCCCACGAGGCAGGATTGGCAGCCAGCGCATCGATTCCGACGTTGTGCTTAACTATAGTCGTGAAGAGTGCGTCTGCAGGTTCGTCCATGAAATCGGAGTGGAGTGTGTTATTGTGGGTGTCGTAGCCGGACTTCTGCTCTGCATCAAGGTACGCTTTCAGTTTCTGATCCCTCACAGAGAAATATATGAAGTCTTTTGTGTCTGTTCTTGAAAACATGAACCAAAGCGGCATATCCGCACTCCTGTGCACCAGCAGCAGATTATTTTTACCAACTGTACACCCGGTTGTTGCGGTTATAGTGTCGATGCACGTTTCGGTGCTGTAACCACCAATGTTCACGACGTATCCGGCATCTGTGAATGCGAGCACATGGGAATCGTTCTTTTCGAAGTTTAGATGTTTCATTGCGATATCTGACGCTCTAAATGCTAAGAGGTTGCGTATCATGGGATTTTCCTCACCAGTGGTGTTAGATACCATTGCCATGTTCCAACGCTCTTCTTCGATCTTGTCGTCACCCAATAGCCCGAAACCCCGTAGCAGGGATGTGATCCGGGAATCCTTCTTTGGTTCGACCCCGATTGCGATGTTGATGTTGCTCGGGGGTGCATCACGACTGGTCATATCCACGTACTCACTGGTTGGGCGGTACAGGATCGCCCGCGGTAGTTCAGCCAGTACGGCAAGCGAATCGGGTCCGGACGATGTGAGCCGGTTCAACTGTTTTTCGTTTATCCTGAATGTCTGAACCGTTGAAACAAACAACTCGGGATCGTCAAGGTGTTCTATTTCCCACAGAATAATTTTTAAGCGGCATAACCACTCCGGGGCATCGTCCATGTCCGCGCCAGCGAGTTGAGCGACCTTCTTATCATCAACTGCCAGAACTAGCCCATCGCCCCGTTTCGTTCTGTCATTCCACAGCACAAAGATCACAGACGCATTCTCCGCTGGTGCTTGTAATTGTGCGTTCTGTTTGATGAAAAGCCCGGATCTTCCGGGTGTTGTGTCAAGGAGGGTCATTATCGCATCGTCTCGCATGGAACCGGAAAGAGAGATTGTGATATACTCCTGGTCCCGCGGGGTTTCGACTGGCAGTTCCTGTCGCAGATACTCTGCAAGAACGTATCCTGTGATAAGTTCCGGGGCAGGTTCCCTGTGTGACTGGAGACATGCGACAAGGCTGGCGGGCATGTCTCTTGATAAGGCGTTTGTCAGCGCAACCACGCTGAAAGCGTCCGCTTCGCCGAGGTCTTCTTCGATTGCATTCCACAGCAAAGGTGATTTAAATAGCTTCCCCGCGTCAACGTTGTGTTTCGACATTTTGAATAAGGATTCATCAGAGACTCTTTCAAGCTCCCAGATCGTTCTGCATTCATCAACAGCACTGCTGTTCACCACGATATAAACACAGTCCGCGGTATCCTTTCTATAAAACAGAAACCAGAGCGGTTCGTTCGTACTTCGGATCGGTATCAGGTTGTTTTTGCCGGTGGAAGTGCCGGTGGCAATGGTGAGGGCATCGATGCACTCCGCTGTGTCCTGATTGCCCACAGTGATGACGCGCCCGGCGTTCGTGAGCACGAGAAGACTGGGTTCGCCTTTATCAAACGGCAGCTCGTCCATCGCGATCTCTGTTGCCCTGAACGTCAACAGATACATCGGTGCTGCGTTGTGTTGTGCGGGCGTCGGGACTGCGGATAGGGCGCATAAAGATAGGATTAACAGAAATGCGAATGCGCTTCTTTTCATGTTGCTGGCTTGGTGAATACTTCAGTGTGCGATTCCAACATGCTCACATCCCGATCCGCTTCTTCCCATGCGCCGTGCCTCACACTGACAAGTGTCGTGTTCTCGGTCGCGACGTTACTGCGATATATGCGATCAGTGACTAAAATCCCGCTACAGAGTCCGGCGTGGTCGGTTGTCAGGTCTGTTCCGCCATATCCGGATGAGGCGTATATCGCCTGCCCCTCGTCAGCCACGCGGACATCCGCGCCCTGGATATGGCTTGTATCAGTCCCATTCAGTACCTGCACATCAAGATAATTCTTAACAGAGAGCGTAGATGCAAGACTGACGCCAGCACTATCAAAGGTCGTATTGATCACGGTGCCAGAGGATGCATACTCCACCATGAAATCATACAGACTGGTCGTGCCAACCGTGGAACCGGTTATCATATTGCCGGTGCTGGATCTTGAGAGTACCACACCATACGGGGCTGAACCAATCAGACAGTTCATTATCTTGTTTTCTTTGCTCGACATGGCTATGAAGATGCCGCGTCGCACATTTGATTGGGTATCACAGTTGTGTATCTGGTTTTCTGTGCTTGCATGGGATATGGAGATGCCGTTGGTGTTATTTGGTGTGTTGCAGCCTATCACTCGGTTGTTTGCGCTTGCATGGGATATGTGGATTCCGTTTATGTTTTCCGACAAGTCACAGTCAGTTACCACGTTTCCGCTACTTGCGTGAGATACGAAGATGCCGTTGATACTGTCCTGCAAAACACAGTTTGTTATCTGGTTGTCGCTGCTTGCCTGGAAGACGCAGATGCCGTTCTGCGGATTCGATATTGCACTGCAGTCTACTATCATGTTATTGTCGCATGCCTGTTGTATCGCGATCCCGGTTACACCATTTGAATCTGCATTGCAGTCCTGTATCGTGTTGTTGTTACACGCCTGGAACAGACAGATGCCGTTCTGCTGATTCGACGTTATACTGCAGTTTGCTATCGTGTTGTTGCTACCTGACTTCTGCAGCATAATCCCGGTTTTGCCGTTTAAATACGCGGTGCAATCTGTTATGCTATTATTGCTACCTGCCATGAAGATGCAAATCCCGTGATCCGTATTCGAATGCATGATGCAATCGCGTATCATGTTATCTCTGCACGATCTCCAGAAAAATATCCCATGTTTGTTTGAATATATATCACATTCAGTCACCATGCAACTCCTACCAATAGCCATATAAATTCCATAACCACCGTTTCTTATCGTAAATCCACTGACGTTGACGTATGGCGATTTTATATACACAACATTTCCACCATTGCCATCGATCACCGTATTACTTCGGTCTTCACCCTGCAACGTGATCCTCTTGTCCACAACGAGGTTTTCCGTGTAGGTGCCATTGTGCACATATATCGTGTCCCCGTTGGTTGCAGCCCCGATCGCAGCCTGTATCGTTTGGTAATCGGTGGGTACATACAGGATTTTAGCACCATCTGCGCATACTCCCATCTTCTGATCAGTTATATTGTCTACCACATTACCGGTTGTGTTATCCGGCATACGCTCCACTGATACTACTATCCCTGTTGGTGCTGCTATGGTGATGTGTTCGATTACTGGTGACCGATCTACATCAATAATGGTATCATTCGAATGTGTGAGTAATACTTTCTCAATTACATCAGCTTGGATAACGTTGCCTGTGGACTGTATCAGACATATACTATGAGTGTTACCAACCGTGCCCCCATATACAATATCCGTATCAATACCATCATAATCGATAGTTGGATCTGTGATAGTCAGGTTACTGGCAACCGTATCGTTGAAACGTGGGGCGGCAGTCTCGCCAATTGCATCGATTTTGATCTTGTTATCGGTGGACTGCAAAGGCTGGGTGGCATGCCCGTTTTCCGGGGGCAAGTCAGTGGTTTTGCCACCACTGATACTACTGAAGTCGGGGAGTATATTGTCTATGATAACGTTATCTGCGGACCGCTCCATCCGGATGCCGTCGCCACTGTTACGCAATATCAGGTTTTCAATGATGATGTTGTTGCTGGCATTTTGCATATAGATGCCATGACCCTGGTTGTTCATGATCATATTATCTGTGATGATGCTGTTATCAGCGTCCAGAATGTTGATTCCACCTATGTTATTGCTGATTCGGTTATTTTCAATGATGCTTTCTGATGATGCCAATATATTGATGCCCATCCTCCCCCCCTCGATCATGAAACCTGAGACTGTAACACCATCTGCAACCACGGTCACAACGTCCCTGCCCCCACTGCCCAGAATCATGGCATGGTCTCCAAGCAGTGTTAGTTGTTTATCGATCGTTATACACTCACAGTATACTTTTTTGCTGACATGGATGTTATCGCCGGGTTCTGCGGAGTCGATTGCCTCCTGGATTGAGGTATAATTCGCTGGTACATGCAAGGTATCTGCAGATACGTTTCCTGCAAACATCACAATAATGAGTACTACAATGTATCCTCTCATGGTTGCCTCCTGCTGGAATAGCTACAATCTAATGCTGAATCCACCGCTCATAAAACTTTTGCAACAATTCCCGCTCAGTCGCCCACCCTACACGCTTGATCTTACTTATCGAACTTTTAGTCGTACGTTAGGCACGTAAAAGCGAAAAATACAAAGTGTGCATATCAAGGACTTGATATTCTAACTGCTTATGCGGAAATACCTTCGAAAAAGGTACAACTACTATAGTAGGTGCATGAAAAATCAGGCTCATCACGGCGTCATACCATCAAACGTTCAGTCATGATCCTCATCAAGATGGTGGGGATCTTCACGGATAACCCGATAGTCTCTTTCAAATCCATAAAGCAATGCTGTAAGGATGTCTTCCATCAAATCAAATTAAATCCAAAAAACAAAGACATCATCTTCTCCAAAGACTTCTTTTGCTTCCCAACCTCTTCCTTGAGTGTTAAAGTCGAGTTAAACACATTCTGATAAACTATCGTAGAATGCCACTACCGTTTTTCTACAAAAAAATAAGCACAACCACAGATGATGAGTGAGTTTTCGCCAGCCTCTGCGAATCCTTGCAACATCGGTGGTGTGTAATATGCCCTTCTGATATCTGCGACCAGGTCGCATGTTGTTTCGAGCGGGTTTCTTTACTCTTCTTCATCAACCTCTTCGTCCACAGCCCGTGCGCCCTTGCATTTGCAATGAGCGCAGTCTCCACCGCATTCACAATCCATTGTAACTCACCTCTTTATTCATTTTAGAATAATATGTAGTTAGGTGGGGAAATAAGTTGCCCTAATAAAGTTAGGTTTACGGAAAAAAGCCTAATACGTTGCGCATCCCCCTATATGTACTATATTCCATGCCACACATACAACAGTACCATCTCCACTGACATCGTGATCGCGCTTAAGATCACAGCCGAGCGGCAAATACGTAAGCGGAGCTGACATTGATGAGAACGGCTATGTAAATGCGCTTGACGTACGCATGATTTGATTATGCCGACGGCGGCTGGCGCAACGAAATTGTGACCGTGACGGACGGGTCAATTCTGCCGGGGGTGGTTTACCGTACCCGCTTCGCCAGCCCGTCCCGTGACAGGAGCACGACACGGCTGACCGGAGCGTCGTCTGCGATTCTGTATCCGATTTCATCTGCGATCTTCGATGCAAAGGTGAGTACCTCGTCGTGACCGGGCATCGCATCTCTGCTTAAGCGTTTCCTTGAAAACCCAAGATGCATGTATGCTTTGATCTCAATATGATCCGGCTCGCATATTTGCAGCAGGCGCCCGTACCCCTCCGGATCAAAAACGTTTACGCCTTTGATGAGCGTGATCCTGACCGCAGTTCGCATCTTCGACCGGGCATCCCGGAGTATATCCAGCGATTCCCGGATCTGTTGCCAGAAATTCCCGATTGGGTTGCATACCCGCAGATATGTATCCTCATCAGGTGCATTCAGGCTGACATAGAGCTGCGTTGGCGAGATTCTGGCAACCATGTCGGGTTGCGTGCCGTTTGTCACCACAAAGGTCGTCATCCCATCCCGCTTGAACTCGTCGATCAACTCTGGCAGGTGCGGGTATAGCGTAGGCTCGCCTGCAAGCGATATCGCAACCTGATTCGGCTGCTTTGCCTCTTTTAATGCATCCTCATCAGTGGTATCCGACCCACCATACCCCGAGATCAGGCGCAGATGTTTTGCAATAATAGACCCCTTGATTTCAACTGGAGAATCCCAATCAGTAGGCGCTGGTAACGGCACGGCATGTTCAATTTGCCGCCAGCAGTGCAGACACCGGTGGTTGCATGACAGCGTGGGCGTCATCTGGATGCAGCGATGCGACTGGATGCCGTAGAACTGCGACTTGTAGCAGCTTCCCTCGCCTCGTATCGATCGGTTCAGCCAGAGGCAGGGCTTGACCGCGCTGTGTCTACCTGCGACGGGGTAACCGCCTCTCTCTGACTGACTGCCTGATTTTGATTTTGATCTGGTTCTCATTCTTTCATGGTCCGGTTCTTTTTTGGGCAAAACTCGAATTTTTCGTAACTGCTCAGGTATGTTGATTAGTTGCTCGATTGTGATCCTATGCTTTTTGACAAGAAAAATAACCGCTGAGATCGCTGAGGCTCGCAGAGCTATATTAGCCTCCGCGTCCCTCCGCACACTTTCTGGTTAAATTCCCCTGGGCTATGTTGTGTTCCAGGTCAAGCAGTGCCGGTGCAGCAAGGTCGCATGATGCTGTTGTAGGTACCTGTGTAGTTACCATGTTTAGTTATATTCAGGATGTCTCTTCTGTAGCGCTGCAGAGTTTGATCCGCGTAAATCGGTGTTGGATAAAGTTTCCATACGCGGATTTGCACAGCTTAAATATTCTGATTTACAAGAGGGGCGGCGGTTCCGAACCGGAAAATCGGTTCACTGAACCACCGCCGCGGTTCTATCGTTTTTACGCAGGTTCAGCGGGCATCATCCGGATCACAGCCCTTTCTTCCCTGGCATTTTCTCTTTGATCGCCTCAATCAGCTTCTCAGTAGTCCATCCACCCTCCGGAGCCGCGCTGATCAGCACATACCCGACCCCACCAAGCACAGCAAGGATCAGGAGTATGACTGCCGCAAGTGCTGTGTTTGACTCACTCGCGGTAACCGTAATCTCGCCTGATTTGTCACCGATCTGCACGGTATATGTGCCTGCTTCCGCGATCTTGTACGTGAACTGCACTGTTTCAGTATCGCCCGCCGCAAGAGTGACGTTCTGCGAACCTGCATCGGCGACAGTGCCGTTACCGTCATCGATCACCAGTTCTGCGCGGTATGTGCCCTCGATATCGCCGACATTCGTGACGTTGGTGGTGATGGTGAAGCTCTTCCCTTCAGCAACCTCTGCCGGGAGGCTGATGCCATCAAGCTCGAACTTTGCCGCGGGGATAGATACCGTGATCTTCTCGCTTGCATCAATATACCCGCTCTTGCTTGCGATAACCGTGTACGTACCAGTCTCCTCGTGCGAGTAGGTCAGGCTTCCGGTATCATCGGTCTCCCCGATCTCTTCGTCGCCCCAGGTGATGGTCGCACCCTCAACCGCATCGCCGTCAGACGTCACCCTGATGATCATCTCCTCGTCCGGATCAACCACTTCAGGCATGGCGAGATCCAGTGCGTCCTTCTCTGCCTCATCTTCGGTAAGGATATTGACATCCTCTGATGCTGAGTCGTAATTCTCCTTGCTCGCAGTAACAGTGAACGTGCCAGCGTCGCCCGGTGTGTGCGTGACCTCGCCGTTTGAGTCGGTGAGACCAAGGTTCTCCCCACCGAATGCGACATCTGCGCCCTCAACCGGATCGCCGTCGGCAGTTACCGTTATCGTGATTTCAGTGTCCACAATCGGGGTCTCTGAGATGTCAATTGCGAGTGCGTCAAGTGAGCCAATGGTTCGCCTGACAAAGAGGTAGTATCGTTTACCATCTTCAGAGACCTCAAAGCCAATGTCCTCCATGATCATGGTGGTCTCACCGTTATCGAGATCGACGTCTTCAGCTTCCATAGTGATTTCATTAGATAAAGTGCGTGTGACTTCCATCTCACCGTAATCATCACCATTCTTCACAGATGTATAGTCCTCTGATATCTGAAACACGCCCTCAATCTCGACCATGGCGCTCTCTGTGCCAGCAAACACGCTCTGGATATGGATTGCGATGATCGGCACGTCATCCAGTTTCCCGAGATCCTTCTTGTACACGAACGTCCTCCCGGTATCCACGACCTCAGTGTCAACACTCTTCCCATCCCGAATCAGTTCGAGTTGCGCTTTGTCCCCATTGACATCGAGTTGGATGATCTTCAATTCATAGCCCTCTTCGAGCTGGAGTGATGCACCAGTGGAGAGGGTACGATCCTCATCAGTGTCAATCAGAACCTTGCTGAGCATATCCTTTGAGATGAGGCTTATATCATCGTCTGTTATATCATCAGACGTTTTATCTCCATCATATCCTGCAAAATACTTCTCTGCCATAAAGCCGATCACATAGTACTCATCCCAGTCACCGTAGTCGAATTTGACCAGATTGGTTTTCGTTTTATAGACAATATCACCATTACCATCAACCGTCAGTTCTTCGGTGCCAAGATCGTCATCAATGTCATAATAGAAACCCTCAAAGTTCATGGGATCCCATGTGTCGTCATCCCCCGTGGTGTTCATGACAGTCCCGCGGATATCATAAGTGCCCGGCTCTGTTATCTCTTCATACAGTGCGAATCGGAGGACATCAGGGTCGTCAGCAACAAGGAACTTGATGGGTCCCATGAGATCAATGATCTCACCCGCCTCAAGAGTGATGTCATCAGAATTTTCCATTTTGATTTTACCGGGTGGAGCGGATTTGATCTCCATCTCCCCATGATCCTCACCATCCTTTACCGAGGTATAATCCTCAGATATCTGGAAGATGCCGTCAAGCTCGACCATGGCAGTCTCTGTGCCTGCGAACACACTCTTTATATGAACTGCGATAATTGGAACATCGTCGACCTTTCCGAGATCCTTCGTGTACACAAATGTATTCCCGGTATCTACGACCTCTGTGTCAACACTCTTCCCATTCCGAATCAGTTCGAGTTGTGCTTTTTTTCCATTGACATCGAGTTGTATGATCTTTAACTCATAACCTTCCTTAAGTTCAAGCGACGCACCCCGGGAGATTGTGTGACCATCATCATCATCAATTAAAACCTTGCTGAGGATATCCTTTGAAACAAGGCTGATATCATCGCTTGTTATATCCTCGGAAGTGTTATCAGAGTATCCTGCAAAATACTTCTCTGCCATGAAGCCGATCACTTCGTACTGATCCCAGCCACGGTAATCGAAGTCAACCTCGCTTGTTTCGGTTACGTATGTGATATTGCCCTCGTCAATGACCCGACCGTT